>JBBRUO010000104.1:0-13318 GCA_038247725.1 Gemmatales bacterium | reverse complement strand
TTTGGGGGGGGCGCGGCCCCCGCCGCCCCGCCACCGCGATTCGCTCTTTGGGAGGGCGAGGCTCCCGCCGAACCGCGATTCGCGGCTCGGCGGGAGCCTGGCCCTCCCGGAAACCAGACTCCCCTCCCGCCGAGTGGAACTCGGCGACCTCCCCTCAACGAGGGGAGGTGGAAAGACCGGCTCACCCGTAACGGTGACTGGACACGCTGAGCAAGTTCGCCAGACATGGGTTTTCCCCGCAAACGCCCGCTGAGACCGCGATGAACGAACTCGACACCACCCGCGAACGCGAATTCATCTGGCGTCGGCTCGGCGAGGCGTTCCCGCTGTCCGCCGCGGACGACTCCGCGACCGTGTTGCTGGCCGTCGTCGGCGGCCTATTTCTACTCGCCGTCGGGGTGTTCCTCGGCACCATCCTGCGGCGGGGCCGGGCCGGGTCCATCGTGTACTGGCTGACCGCCACCACCCGCGCCGCCATCCTGTTGCTGCCGGCCGTGCTGCTGCTGGTCGGCAAGTACGGCAAGCTGACGCAGCCGACGGCGCTCTGGTGGACGCTCACCGTCGGCACGTTCATCCTGGCGGTCACGCACACGGTCCTCAGTTACCTCCGCGACAGCCGCAACCACTTCGGCTGGTGGGTACTCACGTTCCTCGGCTGGACGGCCCTGGCGGTGGGCGTCGCCGTCGGCCCGGTGCTGCTGGTGGCCGACGCGCACCCGTACCTGTCCGAGGGGTGGTGGGTGTGGAACGGGGTGATCGCGTGGTGGACGGTGCCGGTGCTGATGCTCGGCCTGGGGGTCGTCGTCGCCGCCGCGCACGTCCTCCGCGAGCCGCACCACGCCGGGCTGGCGTGGACCCCGCTGCTGGCCCAACTCCGCATCGGCGTGTACGCGGTGCTGGCCGTCGCCTTCCTGTTGCCGGCCATGCAAGAGCGGGAGAAGACCCGCAAACAGTCGCGGGTGTTAGTCCTGATCGACGTGTCGCCGAGCGTGGCGAACACGTCGGACGAACAGTCCAAGGGGCCGGGCACGAAGGCGAAGACGCGGCTGGACAAGATCCTCGACTTCCTGACTGACGCCGACGCGGTGGCGGTGAACGGCGAGGACCAGGCGAACCTGATGCGGAACCTGACCGACAAGAACCCGGTGTACGCCTTCCGCTTCGGCCGCCAGTTGGACGACGACGCGCACCTGTTCCCGGCCAAGTCCGCCCCGTGGACCCGCGACGAGTGGGCGGCGTGGGTGAACTACGACTTCCGGTCGGTGGCCCTCCGCGGGCTGTCCGAGGAGGGGCGCAAGCTGGCCGTCACCGCCCCGGCGTGGAAGCCCGACGACGTCGGCAACGACACCTGGGCGGCGGCGTGGGCGAAGGCGGCGGAGGCGGACGCCATCCCGGACGCCTTGACCCCCGCCGACAAGGCCGTCCTCCAGGCGAACCAGACCAAGATGCTGACGCGGGTGGACGTGGCCCGCTCGGTGGTCACCGGCACCGACGTGCCCAGCACCCTCACCGACCTGCTCAAGCGGGAGTCGGGGAACATGGTGAAGGGGGTGATCGTGTTCTCCGACGGCCGCAGCAGCCCCGGCGCGGCCGGCACCACGTCGGCCCTCCGCGAGTTGGCCGAGAAAGAGAAGATCCCCATCTTCACCGTGGCTGTCGGCGCGATCCGCGAGCACGTCAGCATCGACATCACCGACCTGCAAGCGCCCAGCGCCACCGCGCCGGACGAGCCGGTGAAGGTGACGGTGTCGGTGGACGCGGTGGGCCTGCCCGACCAGGAAGCGGACGTGTTCCTCGACCTGTACCTGCCCGGCCAGGACGCGAAGACCGACTCCCCCGTTCACACCTTGTCGCGGAAGATCAAGTTCCTGCCCGGCGACCCGCCCCGCGGCGAGGTCGAATTCGTCCTCGACCCGGATGACAAGTTGCTGCCGGAGGTGCTGACCGAGCCGTCCAAGAAGGAAGGCCGCGTCCGCCAGTTCAAGGCGTCCATCGGCAAGGAGAACTGGAAGCTGGTGGCCCGCGTGCCGGCCGACAAGCGGGAGATCTTCGACGACAAGTTCCACGTCACCCCGCCCCGCGAGATGCTGGTGCAGGACCGCATCCTACGGGTGCTAATGGTGGCCAGCGCCCCCACCCGCGAGTACCAGACCCTCCGCACCCTGCTCGTCCGCGAAGAGACCCAGGGCCGCGCGCGGGTGTGCGTGCTGATCCAGAACGAGGGCGGGCTGAAAGGCGACATCGTCCAGGACGTGGACCCGACCCAGGTGCTGACCCGCTTCCCCGACCGCCTCGACCTGACCAACAAGGTCCGCTCCGACGACCCGGCCGACCGCTTCTACAACCTGAACGAGTACGACCTCGTCCTGATGTTCGACCCGGACTGGGACGAGAAGGCGGTGGACGGCACCAACCGCATCTCGGACCAGAGCATCCGCAACCTGGCCACCTGGGTGGACAACCTGGGCGGCGGGCTGATGTACGTGGCCGCCCCGCTGTTCACCCCGAAACTGGCCCGCACCGACGACAGCAGCCGCCTCCGCCCGCTGGTGGACGTACTCCCGGTCGAGCCGATCGACAGCGTGCTGAAGGCCCGCGGCGTCCCGCGCGACCCGCGCCGACTGCTCCTCACCCCGACCCCGCTGGCCAACCTGCTGCGGCTCGAAGAGGACATTGTCAAAGACAGCACCGACCCCAACTATCAGGTGGCCGGGTGGGAGAAGTTCTTCACCGGCCAGGACCGGTACGTCCCGACCGGGGCGAACCAGAAGGACTACAACCCGAAGCGGGGCATCTACTCCTACTACCCGGTGAAGCCGAAACGGGGGGCCAGCGTGCTGGCCGAGTTCGTGGACCTGGACGACAAGGAACAGCCGGTGAAGATCCCGTACCTGGTCATCACCCAGCCGGCGCGGGGGCGGTCGGCGTTCCTCGGCTCCGGCGAGATCTACCGCATCCGCGAGGCGGACACCGCCTACTACGACCGCTTCTGGATCAAGATGTGCCGGTTCCTGGTGGCCAACCGCGAGGCGAAGGCGTCGCGGGGGCGGGTGCTCATCTCGAAGGAGTTCGTCTCCGGCGGGCCGGTGCGGGTGCAGGCCCGCATCCTCGGCCCGAACGCCCGCCCGTACCCGGCCGACGGGGCCAGCAGCATCAACGCCAAGTTCCGCATCGAGCAACTGAAGGCGAACGGCGAGTTCGTCAAGGAGGTCGGCACCTTCCCCCTCGCCCCCCGCACGGGCGGCAACGAGTTCGACGGGTACTACGGCGGGCAGACGGTCGCCGACGCGAAGCTGATGCCGACCGACGGGTTCCGCTACCGCGTCGTGGTGGACGTGCCGGACAGCGGCGAACCGCTCACCGACACCTTCCTCCTTCGCCGCTCGGACCCGGAACTGGACAACCTCCGTCCGGACTTCGACGCCATGCGGGCGATGGCCGGCACGCTCGACGAAGTGGCCCCCCGCATCGCCGACCCGAAGACCCGGCTTCTGTTGCGGGGCACCGCCGGCGACGACACCAAGGCGAAGCTGGCCTTCACCCTGAGCGACACGGAGAAGCTGAAGCTGATCCCCCAGTGCCTGGACGCCACCATCCAGACCACCAGCCTGCGGGGCAAGGTGGATGACCTGTGGGACAACGAGATGGAGCCGCCGGCGTCGGCCGAACTGGCCACCGACTTCTTCACCGGCACGGCGTTCGGCGAAGGACGACTCGGCCGGTGGGGAACCCTGTTCGCCTTGCTCGCCGTGGTGCTGGCGATCGCCGCCGGGGTGGCCGCCATCTGGGTCGCGCCGCTGGTGTGGCTGGCCTACGCCTTCACCGCCGCCGCCGTCGCCTTCACCTACCTGGGCAACCCGTTCCCACTCGGCGACCTGACGCAGGAAGCGTACGGGCTGGGCAGCTTCCGCTGGGCCGTGGAGCCGTTCCAGAAGGACGCCATCGGCACCTTCCAACTGGGGACGGTGTTGGCCATCGCCTTCGCCGGGATCGCGGTGCTGGGGGTTCTCGGCGGGATGTTCGTCGCCCCGCTGAAGTGGGTGGCGGTCGGCGGGTTCGCGCTGGCGCTCTTGGCCATCGCGCCGGTCTCGCTGTTCGCCGACACCCGGCTGCCGGCGACTGCGGCGGCGACCACCGACCCGTACCAACTGAGCCTCCGCTGGGGGATGCTGCTGGCCCTACCGCTGGTGGTGCTGTCGGTCCTGTGCTTCGGGCTGAGTACCGTCATCGGCGGGTTGAAGTGGACCGGCCTGACGCTGTTGATTCTGGCCGCGGCGGCCGTCTACCTGACGTACCCGTTCCCGGTCGGCGTGGTCATCGCCGTCGTCGTCAGCCTGCTGTCGTTCGAGTGGATGACGCGGAAGTTGATGCGGCTGGCGTGACGCATCGGTGGATCGGTTCTCAGCCCGAAGGGCTGTCTCCTCCAGCCCAAGGCTTTGCCCTGGGGAATCGGGGAGGAAACAACATCGACCCTGAAGGGGTCGCTCGCGACACGCGGAGCGACCCCTTCAGGGTCGAAGAAGAAAAACCACAGGCGACCCGGGCCGGAGGCCTGGGCTGGAGGAGACAGCCCTTCGGGCTGAAGCACGGCGACACGCACTCCCGACTACGTCATCGATTTCACCGACCACTCCTTGGGTGTTCCCGATATGTCCACCGCCGTCGCCACCCGCCCCGATTCGGCCGTCCCGTCGCCGGACTTGCTGCACCCGCTGCACCGCCTGCGGGGGATCATCCACCGGTACGTGGTGCTGGACGTGGCGCTGTTCGCGCTGCTGTTCGTCACGTGCTGGTTCTGGATCGGCATCGGCGTGGACTGGGGCCTGTTCGCCCTCACCGGGGTGGACGTGGCGCAGGACATGCCGGTCGTGTTCCGCGTCCTGGCCACCGGCTTCCTGGCCACCCTGCTGCTCGTCCTCCTGTTCCGCCGCGGGTTCACCCTGCTGCGACAGGAGTTGACCGACCCCAACCTCGCCCTGCTGCTGGAGAAGCGGTACCCGGTGCTGCTCGGCGACCGCCTCATCACCGCCATCGAACTGGCCGACGTGGACCGCGCGGCGAGTCAGGGGTACTCCCGCGAGATGGTGGCGAAGACCATCACCGACGCCCGCGAGCGGGTCGGACAGGTGCAAGTGAACACGGTGTTCAACTGGGGCCGCCTGTGGGTGAAGTTCTTCCTCATCCTCGGGGTCAGCCTCGTCGGGCTGGGGGCCGGGCTGGCCGTTTACCTGACGAACCAGGACTCGACCGTCGCCGGCGGGTACACGGCCAAGGTGACGGACGTGGCCCACATCTGGGCCGAGCGGAACGTCACCTTCGCCGGCACCCCGTGGCCCCGCCGGGCGCACATCGAGCTAGTCGATTTCCCGGAGACGGACGAACTGCGGGTGGGCAAGACGGCCGCCGGCCCGACCATCCGCGCCCGCGCGTACAAGTGGGTGGTCGCCGACCCCGGCTCCCGCGCCGGCTGGCGGCCGCTTATGTGGTCCGATCTGAACGGCGAGCCGATCCGCGGGACGGTGCTGGCATGCCCGGTGCCGCCGCTCGTGCAAGTGGCATCGACCAACTCGTCGTACTCCCCGACCGGGGCCGACGTGAGCGTCGATGAGGTCGAGTTCGCTCTCGGCGTGGGCGTGGACGCGGAGGTGGAGGCGGCCCTGGCCGACGGCAGCGAGACGGTGGAGTCCATCCTGGAACGCACCGAAGCGACGCCGGTGTCCACCACCGCCGGGCTGCGGGACGTGTTCTGGCGGCTGAACGCGATGGCCCGTCAGTCGGCGCTGAGCCGCACCTTCCGCAAGTTGCTGGTGCCCCGCCCGATGCTGGTGACGGACGAGAACGGCGAGGAGAAGACGGTCGATCAGACGCTGACGCTGGAGTACACCGGCAAGAAGACGGCCGCCCCCGTCACCCTCACCCGCGAGCCGTCCGGCGTGTCCGTCGGGCAGGTGGCCGGGCTGAAGGAGTCGGTCTTCTTCGACATCGCGTTCGAGAACTTCCGCACCGACACGAAGCAGATCGTGCTGGTCCCGCCGCCCATGTTCACCGACTTCGAGAGCACCGACTACCGCCCGGCGTACCTGTACCACAAGGCCCCCGGCGGCGACCTGAGCCTGCTCCGCGGGCTGAAGCAGGTGTTCGCCGGCAACAAGCTGACCCTGACCGGAGACATGACCGATCACCAGGTGCCGTTCGGCAGCGAGTTGGAACTGCTGGCCACCACCGACAAGCCGCTGAAGTCCGTCCGGCTGATCCCGAAGACGCCGAACCTGCGGCCGCAGACGGCCCTCGCCGACCAGCCGCCGGCCGCCCCCGGCGACCTCACCCTGACGACGGCCACCCGCGAGATCGACGCGGACGGGCAGGCGCGGACGGAGGAGTACTCGACTGTCACCCTGGCGCTCCGCAAACGGTCGCACCCGGACGTGGTGTCCGGCACGCCGGTGACGGTCGTGGACCTGGACGAGTCGATCACCCAGCCGACCGAGTTCGACCTGGAAATCACGGACCGGGACGGGGTGACGGCGACGCGGGCGATCAAGATCCGCACCACCGAGGACGGCCCACCGGAGGTGAAGTTGGCGGTGGACGACCTGTTCAAGATCGGCTCCGAGTACTGGTGTACGCCGGTCGCCCGCCTGCCGTTCGCGTCGGGCAGCGGCGTCACCGACGCGATGGGGCTGAGCCGGGTGGCGTTCGACTTCCGCTGGTCCACGGTGGAATCGGCCGCCGTCGCCGCCGCCCTCACCGAACTGTCCGCGCCGCCGGCGACCGCCGTCCCGCCGGGGGTGACCGCCCCGACGCCGGCCGCTGCCGCTGCCGCCGCCGCCATCACCGCCACCGCCCTCAGCCTGGACGCCGGCTCCGTGCCGGTGCTGTCCGGCACCTTCCCGGTGCCCCGGTTCGTCCGCGACTACGACGCCATCCCCGACGAGACGCTGGACGGGCTGAAGCGGAAGCTGACCCAGAAGTTCGACGGCGACTTCGGCGTCGTCCGGACGGTGAAGCTGGCCGAGGCCGGGTTCGACGTGTTCGACGTCCAGGCCGCGCTGCCCACCCTGGGGGTGAAGGCCGGGGAGATTCAGCCCCGTTACCTCATCAAGCTCAACACCCTGGCCGTCGATTCGAACGCCGACCGCACCGCCCCGCTGGACGACTGGGCGACCCGGCGGGTCGCCGCCAACACCACCCTCCCGGCCCGCCGGTACGAGGTGCCCGCCCCGCCCAAGTCCGGGTCCGAGACGGCCGCCATCCCGATCCTCATCGTCTCCCCGGAAGACCTGCTGGTGGAGGTGAGCAAGAAGGAGGACGCGCTCATCGCCAAGGTGGACGAGGCGGTGAAGCGGGTGGAGGACGCGGAGCGGAAGTTGGTCGAACAGTCCGGCTATTTGGCCGCCCCGAACCCGGACCCGGAATCGCTGAAGAACGCCGCCGTCCGCTCCGGCGACCTCATCCTCGACGTGAGCAAGGCCCGCAGCATCTGCCAGGAACTGCTCGTCCAGTACGCGAACCTGGCCACCATCCTGAAGGTGAACGGGTTCCGCGAGATCCGGCCGGACGTGCTCAAGACGTTCGAGAACCCGCCCCTGCCCGGCGACCCCGCGCCGCGGGGCGACGGGTACGTGGACCGGCTGGCCTACCTGCTGCGGGCCGAGCCGAACCCCGGCCCGTTCCAGAACACCGGCGACGCCCTGGACGCCTTCCAGACCCCGCTCGCCGCCGTCCCGCCGGCGCGGCCGACCGACCCGCAACTGGCCGCCGCCCGCACCGAGGTCGCGTTCCTGTTGAAGGAACTGCGGGAGCTTCAGTTCAAGAGCGGTCAGCGGCTGAACATCAACGAGGCCATCCGCACCGCCCAGCGGTTGCTCGACAACCAGCGGGAGATCGAGAAGGACATCGGCAAGGTGATCGAGGACATCAAGATCGCCAAGCAGACGCCGCGGCTCACCCCGCCGGACCAGGTGACGATCAAGGCCGGGATGAAGCAGACGGTGAAGGTGCAAATCGACTGGCAACTCTACCGCGAGACCGAGGTGCTGGTGAACGTCGAGAAGGTGCCGGCCGACAGCGACGTGATGACGCCGAAGGATGTCACCGTGAAGGAGGAGAAGAACCCGACGGAGTTCGAGGTCGAGGTGACCGCCGGCCAGAAGCTCGGCATCACCGTCCTCAAGCTGACGCCGTTCGGCGGCCGCCCCTTCGACCTGCGGATCGAGGTGGTGAAGTGACCCGCCGGCAGGCAAATGCCTGACCCCCGAAGGCACCGGCGCCTGCCGGTGCCTTCTCGTTTGGGGGCAGCGGATTTTGGCGAAGCCGCCGTCGGAAATCAGTTGCCTGCCGGTTCCCGTCGCAGATATGATTCCAATCGTCGTGGTGTTCCTCCCAGTACGCACATGGGGAGAAATATCTGTTCGGCGGTGGTGGTGACACGCAGATGCTGACGCGAGCCGACATCGTCGCACACGTGACGGCCATGCGGCTCCCGCCCCGCCACGCCGCCGCGATGATCGCGCTCGGTGAGGACCAGTCGGGGCTGCCAGTGGATCAGGTGTGCCCGGACTGCGGGCAGCCGTTGGTAGCGACCGGGCTGCCCCTGGGTAGCGACTCGCCGCGCGCGTGGGTGGTCCGGTGTCGCTGCGGAGAGGCGACCTTTCGCGGGTTGTCGAGGTGGTCGTTCGGTCTCATACACGAGCCCACCGACGTTGTCCCAACTGCCGAGAGGGGCACGCAACCCACCTCCCCTCGCTGAGGGGAGGTCGCCGCGCAGCGGCGGGAGGGGAGGCTTCCGATGCCTTGGTGGGGAAGGAATCTCCCCTCCCGGTTGCTTCGCAACCGCCCTCCACTCAACGAGGGGAGGTGGCAGATCGGCCCGCCCCCACAACGGAATGGGACAGGCTCAGCGGGTTCGTGTACAAGGCCGGGTCCATCCCGTCCGACGCTGACCCGCCGAGTCGCCGAGCCATTCTCCTCGCCCACCGGAGCCTCTCCGGTGGCGGACCTGTTGGGGGCCAAAGCATGAAAGCGCGAGTGGCGATGGCCGTCGCCTTGTGGGTCGGCCTGGGGGCGGCGGTCAACGCCGCGCCCAAGCCGAACGTCGTCTTCATCCTGGCCGACGACCTCGGGTTCTCCGACCTCGGCTGCTACGGCGGCGAGATCGCCACGCCGAACCTCGACGCCCTGGCGCGGGGCGGGGTCCGCTTCACCCAGTTCTACAACTCCGCCCGCTGCTGGCCGTCGCGGGCGGCGCTCCTGAGCGGCTACTACCCGCAGCAGATTCGCCGCGACAAGCTGCCGGGCGTGCCCGGCGGCGGCGTGCCCGGCGTGCGGCCGCCGTGGGCGCGGCTGCTGCCGGACTTCCTGCGGCCGGCCGGGTACCGGAGTTACCACAGCGGGAAGTGGCACATCGACGGGAAGATCCTGGCTGCCGGCTTCGACCGCGCGCTGGGCATCAACAACCCCGGCAACTTCTTCACGGCTCGCGGCAGCTCCCGCGACGACGTGCCGGTCAAGCCGCCGGCCGATGAGACGGGGTACTACGTCACCACCGCGACGGCGGACCACGCGGTCGCGTGCCTGAAGCACCACGCGGCGGACCACGCGGGGAAGCCGTTCTTCCATTTCATCGCCTTCCACGCCCCGCACTTCCCGCTGCACGCGCCGCCGAAAGACATCGCCAAGTACCGGGACCAGTACCTCGGCGGGTGGGACAAACTGCGCGCGTCCCGGTTCGCCCGCCAGAACGAGTTGGGCGTCACGAGCACGACGCTGTCGGCCGTCGAGCGCGACCTCGGCCCGCCGGCGCGCGACCCCGCGGCCCTCAAGAAACTCGGAGCCGGAGAAGTGGATCGGCCGCTGCCGTGGGACGACCTCACCCAGGAGCAGCGGCGGTTTCAGGCGACCAAGATGGCGATCCACGCCGCGATGGTGGACCGAATGGACCGCGAGATCGGCCGCGTCCTCGCGCAACTGCGGGCGATGAAGGCGTTCGACGACACCCTCGTTCTGTTCGCCTCGGACAACGGCGCGAGTTCGGAGATCCTGGTCCGCGACGGCGGCCACGACCCCGCCGCGCCGCCGGGCAGCGCGGCGTCTTACCTGTGCCTCGGCCCCGGTTTCTCCAGCGCCTGCAACACCCCCTTCCGCCGGCACAAGACGTGGGTTCACGAAGGGGGCATCGCCACGCCGTTCATCGCTCACTGGCCCGCCGGCATCCCCGCCAAGGGCGAGTTGCGGCACACCCCCGCCCACGTCATCGACTTCGTTCCCACCGTCCTCGACCTGGCCGGCGTCGAGAAACCCAAGGAGTGGAAAGGCGAGCCGATCCCGGCGGCCCCCGGCGTCAGCCTCGCGCCCGCCTTCGCCAAAGACGTCACCGTCCCGCGCGACTTCCTCTGGTGGCTGCACGACGGACACAAGGCGATCCGCGTGGGGGACTGGAAGTTGGTGGCCTCGGCGGGCAACCCGTGGGAGCTGTACGACCTGACGACCGACCGCGCCGAACAGCATGATCTGGCCGCGAAGACGCCGGCGAAGGTCCAGGAGTTGAGCGCGCTCTGGCAGAAGCAGACCGACGCGCTGATCGAACTCGCCAAACGGCCACGTCCGGGCGGGAAGCGAAAGGAGTAATACCGTTCGTGGAATCGCGTCCCCGTGCGGTCGGCGTTGGAACACCTCCCCTCGACGAGGGGAGGTCGGCGGCGCAGCCGCCGGGAGGGGAGTCTTCAACTGCCTGGGGGAGAACGAATCTCCCCTCCCGGTCGCGTACCGCGACCGACCTCCCCTCGACGAGGGGAGGTGGAAGACCGACCCTCCCCAAACGCGATGGGACACCGACGGCGGGATCGTGTATGAGACGGCCGGTGCCTTCCCCACTCCCGTCGGGTTCCAGGACGGCCTCTCACCGGTCGCGGTCATGACACACCCGTCCGCCCCGTCCTCCGTCTTTCGGGCCGCCGCCGGGTGGGGCGTCGGGCTGTTCGCCGTGTGGCAACTCGTGTTCCCGGTGCTGGCGAACGTCCTCGAACTGGTGCCCATCCGCCCGACGGCCGGGGACCGAAACCCGCCGCTCGAAAGCACGCAGCGGTGGGGCCGGTTCACGACGAACGACGCCGCGCAAGCGTCCGCCGAAGACGTCGGCTACGGCGTCGCGTGGTACGCGCAACTGACCGGCCAGGAACACGGGTGGGACATGTTCACGCCCGGCTTCCCGCCATACACCGTCGTCCCGTTCGCCGAACTGGACTCGCCCGACGGCCACACCACGCGGATCGACTCGCGGTTCGATCCGGTCGCGTTCCCGCAGCCGCTGCTCCGCCCGCCGTTCGTCCACGACCGCGAGTTCAACTCCGAAGCCAACCTGTTCATGATCGCGTGGCACTTCGACCCGAAGTTGCCCGCCACCCGCCGGGATCAGCCCGACTGGCCGAAGAAAGCGCGCGAGAACGAGGAACTGCTGTCGCGGTGGCTGGCGTGGCAGCGGCGGCGGTTCGGCGACGCGACCGAGGTGCGGCTGATGCTGCGCTACCTGCCGGTGGCGAAACCGGGGCAACCGCCGATCACGGGGGAAGTCACCGAATTGCCGTTCGCCCGCTGGCGACCCGGCGAGACGCCCGCCGCCGGCAAGCTGCCGATTCAGGCGTTCGACCCGAAGGCCGGGCGGTTCGTGCCGCTGGACCGGTGGGACGAGCCATGATTCCGCCCCGGTTCCCGTGGCCGTTCTCGCGGTGGCGGTGGCTGACCGACCCGATCCCCGCCGAGCGACTGGCGGCGGTGCGGATCGCCACGGCGGTCGCGCTGCTGGTGGATTTGCTCGTCGGCTGCCTGCCGTGGTTCAACACGCTGTTCACCGCCGACGGACTCGCCGGGAGCGAGGCCTACCCGCTGCGGTTCCGCGCGGGGACGCTGTACTGGTCACTGTTGCGGTGGCTGCCCGACGCCTGGGGCCCGCACGCGCTGATGGCGGTGTGGGTCGCGGCGGCCGTCGGGATGCTGATGGGGTATCGCGTGTTCCTGACGGCGACGGTGTGCTGGGCCTGTGCGGTGTCGTTCCAGAACATCAACCCGTGGGTGGGCAACGGCGGCGATCAGTTGCGGAACGCGCTGTTGCTGACGGTGGCGTGTATCGGCTTAGTTCCCCCCTTCCCTTGCGGGAGAGGGAGACCAGCGCTCGCCCCCGCCTGGCCGGTGCGGGTCATGCTCGTACAGATGTGCTGCATGTATTTCTTCAGCGCGGTGTACAAGCTGCGGTGGGCCGAGTGGCGGGACGGGTCGGTGATGTATTACGTCAATCACAACCGCACGTGGTCGATGTGCCCAGACCTGACCGCCGCGCTACCGGCTTGGCTGCACTTCTTCAGCACCTGGCTGACGTTGGCGTGGGAGTTGAGCTTCCCGCTGCTGGTGTGCGTCCGGCGGACGCGGCCGGTCGTGCTGGGGCTAGGGGTGTTCTTCCACGTCGCCACGCTGGTCACGTTGGAAGTCGGCAGCTTCGCCACTTATTCGCTGGTGTACTACGTCCCGTTCGTCCCGTGGGAGCGGTGGCGGACGCCACGCCAGTCTCCCCCGAAGCGGAAGCCGTGGCGGGCGTCTGGGTGACGGAGCGAGTGGGCCGCGTCAGCCCACCGGTTGCGGGGCCATGCCGACCATCTGCCGCGCGAGCCGCATCGTGGTTTGGGCCACCTGGCGAGCACGTTTCGCCCCGGCCTGCAACACTTCCTCCACGAAACCGGGGTCGCGCTCCAGTTCCTTCCGCCGCTTCCGCGCCGGCTCGAAGTACGCATGGATCTTCGCCAGCAGCAGCTTCTTCGCATCCCCGTAGCCGAACGGCCGGCCGCCGCGTGACTCCGCGTCAAGAAGTGGGTTTTTGTACATATCCACGACTTTCGCCAACTCGTCCTCGGTGGCGAACAGTTTGTACAGCGCGACCACGTTGCAGGTGTCCGGGTTCTTCGGCGCGTCCACCGGCGTCGAGTCCGTGACGACGGCCATCACGGTCTTCTCCAGCGGCTTCCCTTCGGCGAAGATGTCGATGGTGTTACCGTATGACTTGCTCATCTTCTGCCCGTCGGTGCCGGGCACCACCGGCATCACGCCGAGCCGCTCTTGGGGCATTGGGAACAGCTCGCCGTAGGCCTGGTTGAAGTACCCCGCAATGTCGCGGGTCATTTCCAGATGCTGAACTTGATCCTTCCCGACCGGCACGAGGTGCGACCGCACGCTGAGGATGTCCGCCGCCATCAGCACGGGGTATGTGAATAGCCCGACCGACGACGTAATGCCGCGCGCGGTCTTGTCCTTGAACGAGTGGGCGCGTTCGAGC
>JBBRUO010000103.1:0-13318 GCA_038247725.1 Gemmatales bacterium | reverse complement strand
GGCTTGCGGGCGATGAGCAACGGGTGATCGAACTTGGCACCGGGGAAGACCCGCGCCGGGGTGTACGGCGGCGGCGGCTCCGGGCTGCCGGTCACTTTACCACTCGTCCACGCGGGCGGCTTGGCGGGCGCGTCCGCCGAGTGTGACAGGCGGAACGAGACCCACACCGCGACCGCGACGACCGCGACCAACCCGCCGATGCGACGCATGGCTGAACCTGAACGGGAGATGAAAGGACCTTGTGGGAAATGCTACCAGAAAGTGGCGAAGAGTTCAAATCAAGAGGAACGCGGATGACGGGGATTTCAACGCGGATGAAGACGGGATCAGAAATGAAGATTTTTTGAATTCATTCTTCACACAATCTCTTCTTGTATTTTCCGCGTTGATCCGCGCCGGAGTCCGCGTCATCCGCGTTCCTCTTATTATTGGAATGGTATTGATTCCCACGGCATCACTACGGCCGGACGTGGCTCAGCGCCATGAGCATGTAGCCGGTGACGAGGTGCGGGTCGCCTTCCATCCAGCGATCCGTCGGGTTGGTCCAACTGCCGTCTTTCTGCTGCCGCTTCTGAATGGCCCGGAACAGGTCCGTCTTCCAGTCGTGCTTGACGCCCTTGGCATCGACGAATTCCGGCTCGCCGAGCAGGTCCAGCGTCTTCGCCATCGTGTGGTAGTAGTAGTACAGCCCGCGCCCCGCGAGTTGCGGCGGCATGCCGGGGTTGCCCTCCAGGGTGTAGTTCTTCCGCAGCCACGCCAGCGCCCCCTTCACCCGCTCGTCGTCTTTGCCCACTCCGGCGTAAATCAGGCTCTTTACCCCCGCATAAGTCATGCTGCCGTACCCGGTCAGCGGGGCACCGGCTTCGTCGCTGGTCTTGGTGCTGCCGCCACCGGCCGCGCTGTAGATGAAGCTGCCGTCGTTGATCTTCCCGGCCCACGGCAACTGGTTGTGTTCGCTCTTCAGGTTCTGGCACCGGCTGACGAAGACGGCGGCTTTCTGGAAGGCCGGGTCGTCCTTCGCGGTGCCGGCGGCCGCGAGCGCATCCAGGAAGAACTGCGTGTTGGAGAGGTCCGGGCGGGACTTGCTGTCGTACCCGGCCCCGCCGAAGAAGTCGTCCGCCGGCTTCTTGCCTTCGCCGTCGTCCCACTGAAGCCCCTTGAGGAACTTCGCGGCGTCGCCGATCACCTTCTTGTACTTGTCGTCCTTCTTGGCGGCGGCCAGCGCCATCACGTTCACGCAGGTGACGTAGTTCTGCAACCCGACGCGGGGGTCCGTCCCGGCGATGTGCCCGGCCTTCTCGTTAATCAGGCTCTCGATGTACGTCAACCCCTTCGCGGTCATGGCATCGTCGGCCGGCTTGCCGCTCTGCAACAGCCCGGTGACGACCAGCCCGGTGATGCCGGGGCTCCGCTGGGTGGACCAGCCGCCGTTCTCGTCCTGATTGGCTTTCAGGAACGCGGCGGCCTTGTCCACAACGGCCTGCCACTCGGCCTTCGTCGGCTTCTGGGCGAACGCGGGAGATGCGCATAGCGCGACGACGAGCAGCGGAAGGAATCGGCGCATGGGGGGAGTCCTCGTGGCGGAAGTGGTGGCCAGGGAAATGGGAGGCAAATGCGGTGCCGAGGGCCGGGACCGCGTTACGGCAGCAAGTCCGCGACCGCGACGATTGCCGTCGGGGCCGCGACTGGTGAAATCGCGCCCGCCGCTGGCACTCGCGTGACCGCCCGATAGGTCGCGCCGGTCCCCAGTTCCGGGTGCATCGGCGTCGGGTCGCGGAACACCCACACCTGCCGGGCGTCCAGGTCGATGACCCAGTAGTCGGCGATGCCGGCGGACGCGTAAATCTCGGCCTTCGTGGTGGTGTCGCGGGTCAGCGTGGTGTCCGCCACTTCGACGACGAGCCAGGCCGTCGACGGGTGATCGGCGTAATCCTCGAAGCGGCCGGAGATGACCATCACGTCTGGTTGCGGATCGCTGTCGGTCAGGTTGATCGGTTCGCCCCGCGACACCCAGCCGATCCCGGCGAACACCTCCTCCAGCAACTCGGCCGTCCGCCGACACGCCACCACATGCGGCCAGCCGATGGGACTCATTTCGACGATCTCCCCCCGGAGCAGTTCCACCCGCTTGCCGCTGAAGAAGCCGAGGTCGCCCAGGCGGTAGTAGTCGGCGCGGGACCACCGCCACGGCGTCTCGTGGGTGGCGCGACCGGGTGAAGTGGTAGCGAGTGCGGTCATGACTGTGTCGGATCGGAGCCGGAAGCGTGACAGTAGTTTCAAAGCCGAAGGCAGCCCATGTAGGCCGTGATTCCAAAGTGGTGTGGGGATCGTTCGGCCCTGTCTTCGCACCGGAGGTGCGGGAGATGTTAGCCAGGGGTGGAGCGAGCGAAGCGGGCGGAACCCCTGGTATCTGGTCCCAATTCCACGAGCCGCGGAGCGGCGGCAGTCTGTCGTCCCTCCGGGACTCTCCCGTTTTCGCTTCGGTTTCCAGGGGTTCGACTCGCTTCGCTCGCCCGTCACCCCTGGCTAACTTCCGCCGCACCTCCGGTGCGAAGACAAAGAAAACCCACGCTTCCACTTTGAAACGACTGGTGAGCGACGGTCTGTCGTTTTCCCGTCGCTCACGCTTCCGGCTCGGAATTACCCCAGCGTCGTCGCCGGGCCGTACCCCACCACGGTGAGGCGGTCCACCGGGTACTGGTCGAGGTACTCGCGGATGCTCTTCTGATCCACGGCGTCGAAGCGGGCCAGTTCCACGTCCGGGTCGGAGTACTCGCCGGTGTACATCCAGCTTCCGGCGATGCTTCGCATCCGGCCCATCGGCCGCTCGCTCGCCCGCACCACCCGGCTGGCGATCTTGTTCTTCGCCTGCGCCAGTTCCTCGTCCGTGATGCCGTTCTTCTGCACCTCGGCCAGTACCTGTTGCACCACTTTCAGGTTCTCGGCCGCGTCTTCCGGGTCGCAACTGTAGCTGGCCGCGATGAGGCCGTTGCCCTGGCTCTGATCCACCCCGCACGACGCCGATTCCACCTTCCCCGGATCGACCAGCGCCCAGTGCAACCGGCTGCCGCTGTCGTCCCCAATAGCGATGGCGAGCGTACTCGCGGTGTACCGCATGAGCGACTCGGCCGGCGGGCAGGCGGCGATGCACAGGACGTGTTCTTGAACGACGCCTTCTTTCGCCACCGCGTGGACTCCGCCGGGGCCAACGTGCTCCGTCACGCCGCTGCGGCCGGCCTGGGCGTCGGTCCAGTGCCCGCACTTCGCGTCGATCAGCTTGACGAAGGCGTCCCACTCGAACTGCCCGGCGACGGCGACGAGGATGTTTGAAGTGACGTACCGGCGGTCGAAGTACGCCCGCATCTGCTCGCTGGTCAGGGCGGTCACGCTCTCGGTGGTGCCGAGGATGGTCTGACCGAGGTTATGGGTGCCGTAGTAAATCTTCCGCGCGTGTTCCCACGCTTCCGACCCCGGTTGGTCCTGGTACATCTTGATCTCTTCGAGGATCACCTGCTTCTCGGTGTCGAAGTCGTCTTGCCGCAGGCTGGGGCGAAGGATATCGGCGAGGATATCCACGGCGGCCGGCAGGTATTCCGGCAGCACCGCCGCGTAGTAGACGGTGTTCTCTTCGGAGGTGTAGGCGTTGTAGCTGGCCCCGATGCGGTCGAAGTCGCGGTTCACTTCCAGCGCGGTGCGGCGGGGGGTGCCCTTGAACAACATGTGTTCGAGGTAGTGCGACACGCCGGACTCCGGGCCGGTCTCGTCGCGGGAGCCGGTGCGGACGAAGAAGCCGACGCCGACGCTACGGGAACTCGGCAGCGTCTCGCCGATGAGGGGGAGGCCGTTCGGCAGGCGGTGGGTGTGGAAGGGCATGGGAACTCTTCGTCGGGAACGGTGGACGGCGCGGGCGTTTCCGGCCGCGACGCGATTGAGTAGTCTATGCAGTGCGGCCGAGCGGGTCCAAGGGGCGCGGCCGATCGCCCTTGCGGGGCCGGGCGGATCGCGGGTATAGCGTGGCAAATCCGAGAGTGTCCGGGGGTCGCGATGATGGGGACGAAACCCGCGTTCTTTCAGAAGTGGGCCGGTCGCGCGCGGCGGTGGTCGGGTGGCTGGCGGGGGGAACTCCGCCGGACGTCCGAGCAGTTGGCCGCCGCCCACGCCCGCGAGGCCGAGTTGACGGCTCGCGTACGGACGACCGCCGCCACCGCCGAGCACGGGACGGACCAACTGGCGGCGGCCCGCGCCGAAGTCGCGGCCTTGACCCGTCAACTCGGCGAAGTGCGCGCCGAATCGGACGGATTGGGGCTTCAGTTGCAAGAGTCCCGCGCGGCGGACGACGACCTCCGCCTCCAACTGGATGCGGTGCGGGCGGAGGCGGACGCACTCCGGGGACAACTCGACGCCGGTCGGCCGCCGCCGCGGAACGACCTGCCGAGCATTCTTTCCGTGACGCTGCCGAAGTCCGGGACCGTGTTCCTCACCGCTCTGTTCCACCAGGGGCTGGGCCACCAGGTGATGCCGGCCAGCCTGACCTATTTCCCGAAGGACCTGATCGACTGGAACAAGTTGGAGGACGTGCGGCGGGGTGGGGTGGCGGTGCCGTCGCACATCGACGCCTCGCCGGCCAACTTGCAATACCTGACCGCGTACCGCCAGCCCGTCCACCTGCACCTCCGCGACCCGCGGCAGGCGACGCTGAGCATGACGCACCACATGGCGCGTTACCAGAAGAAATTCGGTCCGACCCACGGCGCGCCGCTGCAACTGTGCCCGACCACCCCGCCGACGTTCCACGAGTGGCCGCTGCCCGAGCAGAACGAGTGGATGATCGCCCACTACTTGCCGAGTTGCGTCACCTGGGTGCGGGACTGGCTGGCGGTGCTAGACGCGGACGGCGGCCCACCCTTCCCCATGCTGCTGACCACGTTCGAGCAGATGATTCGAGACGAGGCGACGGTGATCCGCCAGATCCTGGAGTTCTTCGGCATCCCTCCAGAGCGGTTCACCCGGCCGACGGTGGCGAAGACGATGGACAGCCACTTCCGCCAGGGCACCCCGGACGAGTGGCGGACCGTGTACACCCCGGCGCAGCAGGAGGCCGCCACCCGCCTGCTGCCGCCGGAGTGGATCGAGCGGTTCGGCTGGGACCACCGGACGGAAGGGGAGCGTGCAGGCTACTGAAGTCCCGCATTGGTGCGGGGTGATGAAGTAACCTCCGCCAACGGTTCGCCGCCGACCGCGTTCGGATTGGTGAACCCTCCCGGAGGTCTTGCAAGTCCCGACTTGCACTGCTGCTCGTGCTGGCCGTTCCCACCGTCGCCTTCGCCGCCGACCCGAAGCCGGAGGAACTGAAGACGGTGCGGTACGACGTGGCGGACCTTCGCAAAAGTTCGTCCGGCAAAACCGACACGGTCGAACAGATCGCGACGGCCATCGCCGTCGCGGTCGATCCGGACGCCTGGAGGGTCGGAGCGAAGTCCGCATGACGGTGAGGAACCCAAACAACCGCCTCGCCGGCCTGCTCGCGGCGAAGAAGGGCGAGTCGGAAATCCTGAACGATCTGTACATGGTCGCGCTCTCCCGCTTGCCGGACGGCGAGGAGTCGAAGGCCGCGCTCGGCCACGTCGCGAAGGGCACCGACAAGCGGAAGGCGTGGGAGGATGTGGTGTGGGCCATCCTCAACATTCGAGAGTTCCTGTTCCGGCACTGATGCTGGTTGAGTGGAGCGGGTAGTCGAAAGCCGGCCTGTCGGCCGGTGACGAGGGCACCAACCACGCCCTTCGTCGCTGGCCGACAGGCCGGGTGTTTTGGAACCCTTCAGCGATTCACCGGAAACAAGTTGCTCGCCATTCCCGGACAGCCGCGGGAGTCGGTTCAGATCGGCCCAGGAGAGCTTCATATGGTGCAAACGTTCGAGTTCCACAGCATCGAGTTGATGCAGATCCCGTCCGGGGTCGTTGTGTGTGGGCGGTGCGGTGACGCCGCATTCGGTGTCGGGGACGTTTTCACCGAACTCCGATGGTCGCAGCACGAGCGACGAGAGTCACCGCTACATTACGAACTGATTGCCGAGGACATCGCTGCTGAGGTGTGCCTCTGGGTCGAGGAAGCCAGCGCATACGATCGGCTCATCGAGCGGGTCTACCCTGGACTCACGGCTGGCATCCGGCTTGACGGCCAAGGATTGGACACGCTGTCCGTGATCGACTTCGCGGCCGATATTCGGGATGGCAAGTCGTGGTCGCTGTGGGGCCAAAGGCAGGCCGAGACTGGATGTGACACTTGAAACCGGCCTCACGAGTGCGGACCACCCTACCGGATGAACTTCACCACCAGCGCCACGCCGACCGCCGCCAGCACCATCAGCGTCGCCCAAATACCCTTGCTGCTGGAACTGAACCTCGACCGCCCCGGCGGGTGGTACCTCGTGACACCTCCCGGCCGAGGGCGTTCCGTGGCCACGTGTCGCCCCGCCGCTGCCCGATGGCCGGCAGGTTTTGTGGCGGCGATGTGGATGCAGTCCACCCCGCTATCATCACCGGTATGGATCCGCCTCTCTCCGAGCCGACCCCGTGGTGGCTGGTGCCGAACGTCCTCGCCCTCGACGCCCCGCTGGTGGCGGTGGCGTGGCAGCGGTTCCTGGCCGCCCGGTTCGGCGTGACGGTCCCGTGGGCGGCGACGGTCGCCCTCGCCGCCGCCGTGTGGGGCGTGTACCTCGCCGACCGGCTGCTCGACGCGCGGCGGGGGGCACTCGACGCGGAGCGGCACCGCCTCGCCGCCCGGTATCCGCTCGCCTTCGCCGTCGGGTTCCTGCTCGCCGGGGGCGTCGCGGTGGTCGCCGCCGCCCGCTTGCCAGTCTGGTACTCGTGGACCGGTTTGGACGTGGGCCTGGGGGTGGTCGCGTACCTCGCCCTCGTGCATGTGGCCGCCGGGAGCGTTCGCCGGGTGCCGGGGGCGAAGGAACTCCTCGTCGGCATCGGCTTCGCCGCCGGGGTCGCGATCCCGCTCGGCCACGGCGGCGAACACTTCCAGGATTGGCTTCCCAGTGTCGTCGCGTTCGGCGGACTCTGTTGGCTGAACTGCCGGCTGATCGACCATTGGGAAGCACCCGCCCCGGCACACCCGGCGTGGTCCGACGGCGTACTCGGTGGGGCACTCGTGGTCGGCTCCGTCGCCCTCCCGCTGGCCGTCGGCCTCGCCGTCGCGGGTGCGGTCCTTGGCCTGCTCGCCGTCCATGTCGGGTTCCGCCACCGACCCCGCGCGGCACGAGTTCTGGCCGACGCTGTGCTGCTCACCCCGCTCGCCGTGTGGGCCATCCCGTGACCCCGCCGCGCTTCGACTGGCTGGCCCCGCATTACGCCTGGATCGAGCGGTTCACCTACGGCGGGTACTTGCACCGCTGCCGCACGGCGCTGGTGGGCGAACTGACCGACGCGAGGCGGGTGCTGATCCTCGGCGAAGGAGACGGCCGCTTCCTCGCGGCGTTCCTCATAGCGAACACGGCGGCGACGGTGGTCGTAATCGATGCCAGCGCGGGGATGGTCGCTCTCGCGCGGCGGCGGGTCGCCGGCATCCCCGGTGCGGCCGACCGGGTGACGTGGCACGTCGCCGACGCCCGTGCGGTCGAGTTCCCCGCCACCGGCTACGACCTCATCGTCACGAACTTCTTCCTGGACTGTTTCCCGGCGGCGGAACTCGCCCCGCTCGTCACCCGACTTTCCCGCAGCGTCGTGCCCGGCGGTCGGTGGCTGGTCGGCGATTTCGCCCTCCCGTCCGGTCGGTTCCGGCGTGCGGCGGCCCGAATCGCCCTCGCGGGGATGTACGCCTGCTTCGCGGTGGGCACCGGCATTCCCGCCCGGCGACTCGCCGACCCGACGCCGCTGCTGTCGGCGGCAGGCTTGAACCGGGAGCGGGAAGTGCGGTTGCTGGGCGGCTTTCTGGTGTCGCGCCTGTGGCGACGGGTGGGTTGAAGGGGCGCTAAATCCCGAACCCGTCGTTGTTCGGGGTGGCGTTTCGGGTTAACTTGGTAGAGTCGATCCGCCGTGCGTTTTCCCTTCCAACGAGTGTCCGGACATGGTGCCACGATCTCACGGGTTATGGGCCGCCGTTTTCTTGCTCGCCGCGACGGCGGTGCGGGCCGGCGACGAACCCACGTTCAACCGCGACATCCGGCCGCTGCTGTCCGACGCCTGCTTCCAGTGCCACGGGCCGGACGAGGCCAAGCGGAAGGCCGGGCTGCGCCTCGACGTCCGGGCCGAGGCGGTGGCGGAGCAGCGGTCGGGGGAATTCGCCATCGTGCCGGGCAAGCCGGAGCAGAGCGAGTTGCTGAAGCGGGTGGCGGCGCACGACGACACCGTCATGCCGCCCGGCCGTATCGACAAGAAGTTGAACGCCACGCAGGTCGAAACCCTGCGGACGTGGATCGCGGCCGGGGCGGTGTATCAGGGACACTGGGCGTTCCAACCGGTGGAACGGCCCAAGCCGCCCGTCGCCGGGCACGCCGTCGATGCCTTCGTCCGGGCGAAATTGGCGGCGGAAAAACTGACCCCGCAACCGGAGGCCGACAAGCGGACGCTCATCCGCCGCGTGACGCTGGACCTGACCGGGTTGCCGCCCACCCCCGCCGAGGTCGAGGCGTTCGTGAACGACGCTTCACCGACCGCTTACGAGACGGTGGTGGACCGATTGTTGAAGTCGCCCCGTTACGGCGAACACATGGCGCTCCAGTGGCTCGACTTCGCCCGCTACGCCGACAGTAACGGCTTCCAGTCGGACGGCAGCCGCTACCAGTGGCCGTGGCGGAACTGGGTCATTCAGGCGTTCAACGAGAACAAGCCGTTCGACCGGTTCACCGTCGAGCAAATCGCCGGCGACCTGCTGCCCGACGCCACCCGCGATCAGGTCGTGGCGACTGGCTTCAACCGCAACCACCGGCTCAACGGCGAAGGCGGGTTGGTCGCCGAGGAGTGGCGGATCGAGACCGTCATCGACCGCCTGGAGACGACCGGCAGCACCTGGCTCGGCCTCACCTTCAACTGCTGCCGCTGCCACGACCACAAGTACGACCCGATCACGCAGAAGGAGTTTTACCGCTTCTTCGCGTATTTCAACTCGATCCAGGAGAGCGGCACGCTCCAGGGTGACGGCAAGAACACCGCCCCGACGATCGCCGTGCCCGACCCGGACGCGAAGGGCAAAACCGCCGCCCTCGAAGCCGAGATCGCGGCGGCCGCGCAGGCAACGGCCGACTTGCGGAAGAAGCGGCCGGAGTTGCAAGCCGCGTGGGAAGCCGGCGTGCGGGCGAAGTTGACCAAGGAGGTCGCCGTGTGGCGGGCACTGGAGCCGATGTCGGCCAAGGCCACGGGCAAGGCCACGCTGACCCGCCAACCGGACGGCTCGTACCTCGCCGGCGGGCCGACCCCTAACAACTCCACTTACGAGGTGGTCGCGCCGCTGGCGGACGGTGACATTGGCGGACTGTTGCTGGAAGCGTTCGCCGACGCCACTCTGCCGGACCAGAGCGTCGGCCGCGCGCCGAACGGAAACTATGTGCTGTCACGGGTCGAGGCGACGCTCACCGCGCCGACGCTGGCCAAGCCGCTGCCGCTGACGTTCACGCGGGCGGTCGCCGACTACTCGCAGAGCGGGTGGGACATCGCCAACGTCATCGACGGCAAGTCCGGCAAGGGCTGGGCGGTGGACGGCAACAGCAAGAAGGAGAATCGCAAGGCGATGTTCCTGCTGGCGACGCCGGTGGTCGTGCCCCAGGGCGCGACGCTGACCGTGCGGCTGGTTCACGACACGCTGTCGCAGCACGCCATCGGCCGCTTCCGCCTGTCCGCGACTTCGTTGCCGGCGGCCGACGTCAGCCTGTCCGGTGGGCCGGCCGTCCCCGCGGCGGTTCGCGCGGCGCTCCTGACCGAGCCGGCCAAGCGAACCCCGGCGGAAAAAGCCGCCGTGGAGGCGCACTTCCTGGCGACCGCCGACGGACCGATTCAGGCGGCCGTCAAACGCGAGGCCGTTCTGAAGGCCCAACTCGCGTCGGCGATGAAGAACTCGCCGACGGTGATGGTGATGAAGGAAGCCGCCACGCCGCGCGACGCCTTCGTGCTGACGCGGGGCGAGTACGACAAGAAGGGGGAAAAGGTGACGCCGGGTGTTCCGGCATCGTTGCCGCCGATGCCCAAGGACGCGCCGACCAACCGCCTCGGCTTGGCCAACTGGCTGGTGGACGACGGCAACCCGCTCACCGCCCGCGTGTGGGTGAACCGCGCCTGGGAGCGGTTCTTCGGCACCGGCCTTGTGAAGACGTCCGAAAACCTCGGCTCGCAGGCCGAGTATCCCAGTCATCCGCAACTGCTCGACTGGCTGGCCGCCGAGTTCATGACCCCGACCGTCTTGCCGCCGGTCGCGGGGGTGCCAGCCCAGCGGTGGGACGTGAAGGCGCTGCACAAGTACCTCGTGCTGAGTGCCACCTACCGGCAGGCGAACACGATCACGCCCGACGCGCTGGAGCGCGACCCGGAGAACCGCCTGCTCGCCCGCTCCCCGCGGCTGCGGCTGTCCGGCGAAGCGCTGCGGGATCAGGCGCTGTTCGCGGCCGGGCTGCTGGTGGAGAAGACCGGCGGGCCGAGCGTCCGCCCGTACATGCCCGACGGCGTGTGGGACGAGACCAGCCGGTACGGCGACCTGCGGAACTACAAGCGGGACACCGGCGACGGCCTGTATCGCCGCAGCCTGTACACCATCTGGAAGCGGACCGCCGCCCCGCCGACGATGCTGCTGTTCGACTCCCCCAGCCGCGAATACTGCGCGGTCAAGCGGTCGCGGACCAACACCCCGCTTCAAGCCCTGTCGCTGCTGAACGAAGTCACTTACGTCGAGGCGGCGCGGAAGCTCGGCGAGCGGATGCTCCGCGAGGGGGGGGCCACCGACGCCGACCGCATCGCCTTCGCCGTCCGCGTGGTTTTGGCCCGCGACCCGACCGCCGCCGAAGCGAAGGTGCTGCTCGACGGTCTGAAGGCCGACCGCACGAAGTTCGCCAACGACCTTGCCGCCGCGAAGAAGCTGCTGGCCGTCGGTGACAGCAAGCCGGACCCGAAACTCGACCCCGCCGAATTGGCGACATGCGCCGTCACCGCCAACATCCTCCTGAACCTGGACGAGGCGGTTGTGCGACCGTGATCCACTCTTGTTAGCCCGCCGCGCCAGCAAGGGACCAACCACGATTCCGCCGAACTCAGCGTCCCTTGCTGGCGCGGCGGGCTAACAAAACCAGCCCCGGAGCCAACCACCGTGACCCTCCCCGCGACCGCCCTGCAAGACCGCATCAACCGCCGCCTGTTCCTCCGCCAGTCGGCCGGCGGGCTGGGGCTGGCCGCGCTCGCCTCGCTCGCCAACCCGCTGGCCGCCGCGCCGGGGCCGGTCGCCAAGGCGAAGCGGGTCATCTACCTGTTCCAGTCCGGCGCGCCGTCGCAGGTGGACCTGTTCGACCCGAAGCCGACGATGGAGAAGCATCGCGGCGAAGACCTGCCGGCGTCCGTCCGCCAGGGCCAGCGGCTGACCACGATGACCTCCGGGCAGGCCAAGTTCCCGGTCGCGCCGTCGGCGTTCCAGTTCAAGCAGCACGGCAAGTCCGGCATGTGGTTCAGCGAACTCATGCCGAAGATGTCCGCGCTGGCCGACGACTGGTGCATGGTGCGGACCGTGAACACCGAGGCCATCAACCACGACCCGGCGATCACGTTCATCCAGACCGGTTCGCAACTGCCCGGCCGCCCGAGCATCGGCTCGTGGCTGGGGTACGGCCTCGGCAGCGAGAACAAGGACTTGCCCGCCTACGTCGTCCTCACCTCGTTCGGCAGCGGCCGGCCCGACGACCAGCCGCTGTACGACCGCCTCTGGAGTGCCGGCTTCCTGCCGTCGAAGCACCAGGGGGTGAAGTTGCGGAACAAGGGCGATGCCGTACTGTACCTGTCCGACCCGCCGGGACTCGACCGCGACGACCGCCGGGGGACACTGGACCGACTCGCCAAGCTGAACCAGCAGGCGTTCGAGAAGTCGAACGACCCCGAAACGCAGGCGCGAATCGCCCAGTACGAGATGGCGTTCCGCATGCAGACCAGCGTGCCGGACCTGCTCGACCTGTCGAAGGAGACCAAGAAGACGCTGGACGCCTACGGGCCGGACGTGAAGCGGCCCGGCTCCTACGCGGCCAACTGCCTGCTCGCCCGCCGGATGGCCGAGCGGGATGTGCGGTTCGTGCAACTGTTCCACATGGGCTGGGACCACCACGGCGGGCTGCCGAAGGCGATCCGCGGCCAGTGCCAGGACACCGACCAGGCCACCGCCGCCCTGCTGAACGACCTGAAAGAGCGGGACATGATGAAGGACACGCTCGTCGTGTGGGGCGGCGAGTTCGGCCGCACCATCTACAGCCAGGGGGCGCTGACGGCGACCAACTACGGCCGCGACCACCACCCGCGGTGCTTCACGGTGCTGATGGCCGGGGCCGGCATCCAGGGCGGCACCACCTACGGCACGACCGACGAGTTCGGCTACAACGTGGCAGAGAACCCGGTCCATGTTCATGACATGAACGCCACCATCCTGCACCTGCTCGGCCTCGATCACACCCGGCTGACGTACAAGTTCCAGGGCCGCGACTTCCGCCTGACCGACGTCCACGGCGAGGTGGTGAAGGGCGTGTTGAGCTGACCCGCGAACCCGGCACCTCGCTCCGGCCGCGGTCGGGGTGATCGGACCCGGCGGAAGGAGATCGAGCGGGGGGAATGACGGTCGAAGGGGGAGTCGGTACGATTGTCCATGGCTGCTGGGCCGTCGATCTGATCCTGGGCAAAACGGGGTAACCGCACGGCGGATGCGTCACTCGTCCGCGACCCACTGGAACCGCGGCCGCTCGACCCCGTCCCGGTTCACGGTCTCGACGAACATGGCCAGCGGGCGGACGAACAGCCCGCCGTCGCCGGCCAGCGGGCGGTACACGACCATCGGCTCCATCGTCTCGGAGTGCCGGGCGACGCCGATCACGAGGTACTCGTTCCCTTTGAAATGCCGATACCGGCCGGGGCGGGGGGCGTCCATCACGTCCCCTTCTTCGGCGGGGGCGGCAGCGGGAACGGCCCACGGGGGATGGCTGGCGGCGGGGGCAACTCCACCGTCGTCGTCGTCGGTTTCACCGTCTTGATCGCCACCAAGTTGCCGGCCGTGCTGTACTCGTACACGCGGGCGTATTCGACGCCGAACTGCGTCCCCCAGCGGGCACCCTCGAAGCGGCGGGGCGGGGGCGGTTGACGGC
>JBBRUO010000102.1:0-13344 GCA_038247725.1 Gemmatales bacterium | reverse complement strand
TTCGGGGCGGTCGGGTACGCGAACGGTCAGTTCCACGAGACGCCGTGGTACGAGGTGGAAATCGTGGACCGGTTGGGAGCCGGGGACGCGCTCGCAAGTGGGCTGATTCACGGCCTGCTCGATGGCGACTTCACGAAAGGGTTGGAGTACGGCGCGGCGATGGGCGCGATCAAACACACGATCCCTGGCGACTTACCCTGGATTTCCAGGGATGAAGTCGAAGCCGTGATGAGCGGCGCGGGACTGAGGATTCGCCGGTGAGTGACTTTTTCCTGAGCCGCGAGCAGGTCCGCGAACTCGACCGTCGGGCCGTCGAGGAGTACGGCGTCCCCAGCATCGTGCTGATGGAGAACGCCGGCCGCGGCTGCGCCGAGTTGCTGATGCAGTTGAACCCGGAGCGGCTGCCGGTGGTGATCCTGTGCGGCCCCGGCAACAACGGCGGCGACGGGTTCGTCATTGCCCGGCACCTGGACAACGCCGGCTGGCCCATGATGGTGCGTCCGATGTCGGAAGACTACCGAGGCGACGCGAAGGTGAACTTCGACATCTTGGAGCGAAGCGGCTTGAATACGGTCGGCGTGTTCGAGAATCTGACGCCGCGTCACTGGGTCGTCGATGCCTGCTTCGGAACCGGTCTCAGCCGCGCTCTCGAAGGGAACTACGCGAAACTGGCGGAACTATTGAACGAGAGGGAGTTGCCGATCCTCGCCATCGACATTCCGTCCGGCCTCGACTGCGACACCGGCGAACCAATTGGGGCCGTGATTCGCGCCACGCACACCGCCACCTTCGTCGCCCCGAAGCTTGGCTTCCGCAACCCGAACGCGAAGCAATACCTCGGCGAGGTTCACGTCATCGACATCGGCGCGCCCCGCGTGCTGGTGCAGCAGTACCGCGAGGGATGAGGGCCACCGCCTGTTCGCTAAAGCCCTTTCATGGCGTCGGAGTACACCCCGCCGATGCTCATCACCATGCGGACGATGACGACGATCACCAGCAGCCCGACCAGCGCGTAGAGCGCGCCGCCGGCCAACTTCGTCAGCCCCTTCATTTTTCGCAGCGCGTCCTCGCGGTAGATGTCGGCCTGTTTGTTCATCACCTCCGACACGTTCCCGGTCACCTCGCCGATGCCGACGGCGTCGAGGTACTCTTCCGGGAACAGTTCCCGCCCCGCCCCGGCCAGCGCCTTCGACACCGTCCGGCCGCCCTTCACCACCTTCACGGCCTTCTCCTCGGCGGCCGCGTAGCGGGCGTTGGCGGTGGCGCGGAAGGCCGAGCGGAGAGAGCGGTCGGCCGGCATGCCGGCCTCGTGCGTCATGGCGGTGGCGACGCTAAACCGGTATAGCGCGAACGCCCGCACGCACGCCGCCACGCCAGGCAGTCGGAACCCGAAAGCGATGAACTTCTCGCGGGTGGACGGGTGGTTCTTCAGGAACAGAACCGAAATGATCGCGATTGCGGTGAGCGCCCCGACAATCGCCAGGAATGTGATCGCCCCGGACACGCCGAGCAACCCGAGGCCGAGCGGGTCGAACGGCTTGGTGCCCGGCGAGGCCAGCGTGCCCAGCACCAGCAGCATCATGGCGACGATGAGCACCGCCCCGCAGTAGGTGAAGGCCGGCCAGATCATCGCCGCGCGGAACTGCCGGGCGGCGGACGCGGACGCCTCGAAGTACGTCTCCAGTTCGCGGAATGTCTCGCCGAGTCGCCCGGCCTGCTCGCCGACTTCGACCAGTTCGAGGAACAGTACCGGGAACCGGGTGCGGTGCTGGCGGATCGCGTCGGCCATCGAGTCACCCTCGGCCAACCGCTCGGCGATGTCCTTCGCCACCTCCCGCCCTTCGGCCGGGCCGGATTTCGCCTGCTGCTTGAACAGTTTCACCGGCGACAGTCCGGCGTCCAGCCCGAACCGCAGCGCGCGGCACCACATCATCAGCGTGACCGTCCCGAACTGTCGGGAGAAAAGCATGGCGTATTCCCGTGGCGAAGGAGAGCAGTTGTTGTATCGCCGGCGGGCGCGGCGCGAGAGTCCGCGTTGACCCGGTTCTTGAAGCTGGCGTACACTCTGCCCCTTCCCGCACCCGGATGGACCCGGACCCATGACCGCCGACCCCGTCCCGCCGCTCTCCCCCCTCGGCTGGCTGCCGCACCTGTGGCGCACCGTGCTGTTCCCCGGCGCGGCCGACGCCCGCACCGCCGTCCGGCCGCTGTCGCTGCTGCTCGTGCTGCTGCTCCCGGCGGTGCTGCTGTACCCGACGCGAAGCTTTTACTTGCTGGAACCGGACGAAGGCCGCTACGCGCAGATTCCCAAGGAGATGTTCGACGCCGGCGAGTGGGTGGTGCCGACGCTGCAAGGCGAACCGTACCTGGACAAGCCGCCGCTGATGTACTGGCTGGTGATGGCCAGTTACAAGGCGTTCGGGGTGAATGAAGCCGCTGCTCGGCTGGTCCCCGCGCTGTGCGTGCATCTGACGATCTTGATGGTCTATCTGATCGGCCGGCGGAGCCTCGGCGAGCGGGCGGCGTTCTGGGCGGCGGCGGTGCTCACGGTATCACCTGGGTTCCTCGGCGTCGCGCGGCTACTACTGCTCGACGGGTTGCTGACGTTCTGCGTGACGACCTCCGTACTGTGCGGCTTCGAGGCGGTACGAAGCGGGAAACTGAAACTCGGCTGGTGGGTGGCGTCGGCAATATTCTCCGGCCTCGGCTTTCTGACGAAAGGGCCGATCTCGGAAGTGCTGCTGTTCCCGCCGCTGCTGGCGTTCGCGTGGCTGAACGGCTCGGCCGCCCGTGTCGGGTGGAAGCGGCTGCTGCTCTTCTTCGGCATCGTGCTGGGGATCAATTTGCCGTGGTACATCGCGGTCTACCTGCATCAGCCGGAGTTCCTGAAGCACTTCTTCTGGGAACACAACGTGATGCGGTTCATCCGCCCGTTCGACCACCTGCAACCGGTGTGGTATTACGTCCCCATTCTGCTCGGCGGGTTCTTGCCGGGTGTCGTGTTGTTCGTTCCGTATATCCGCAACCTGTTGCTGGGCACGCCGGACACCGCCGCGAACCGCTCGGCCGCCGGCGGGTTCTGGCTGCTGTCCGGGTTGTGGTGCCTGTTCTTCTTCTCGTGCAGCGGCAGCAAGCTGCCGACGTACATCCTCCCGGCGTTCCCGCCGCTGTGTCTGGCGCTCGGCGAGTTCATCGCCCGCAGCCGGTGGGACAAGCGGCTCATCACACGGGGTATCATCGCCGGTTTCGCCGCGTTCATCGGCTTCGCCCATTACGTCGCGGTGCCGTGGTACGCCAAGGAGCGGTCGCCGATGGGTCGGCCGGAGTTGGTTTGGAAGTACCTGAACGACCCGACCGTCGCCGTCGTGACGTACCCGCGCGAGGTGTCGTCGGTGGCCTTCTACACCGGCCGCAACGACCTGACGGCGGTCCGCAGCAAGGACGTGAACCAGCTCATCCGCGACAGCCACCACCGGCCGAAGACGGTGATCCTGTTCACGCACAACCACTCGCTGCACGCCTTCGGTGAAACCCTTCGCGGGGCCGTCAACAGCACCGTCGGCATCACGGAAACGACCGATCTCAGTCGCACGGGCGGAACCTGGTTGCAGAAACTCGCAGGCTCCGGCCCGTGGGGCCTGTGCGACATCGCGGTGATTGAGCCGGGGGTGAGGCAAGCGGAACCGATCGTGACAAAGGCCGAACCGCCGGCCCTGAGACTCGGAATGAAGCCGGAAACGGAAATCGTGTGGGCCGACACGCAAGTCGAGTCGGCGCTGATGGAAGGCCGCACGCAGGACGACAAGGACAACCTCTTCGACAGCGCGCGGGCGAAGTACCAGACGGTGCTGAAGGCCGACCCGAACCACAAAGGCGCGCTGCTCGGGCTGGCCCGGTTGTATGCCAAGACCGGTGATCGCGTGGGGTGCGTGAAGACATACACCCAGGCCATCGACCTCGACCCGAAGGATCACGAGACGGCCATAAAATTGGCGAAGGCACAGGCACAATTCGGGGATTGGGTGGGGGCGTGCAATTCGTGTGAGCGGGCGTTGGCCCTCGATCCGGGCAATCGCCAGTACCTCAAGACCTACGCGTACTGCCTCGCCAACGCCGACAAGTGGGTCGAGGCGTTCGCCGCACTCAGACAGCAGGACACGATGAGCGAAGCCGACGCCCGGTACTTCCTCGGCCGCGTGTTTCTCGACGGGAATCGCCTTGCGGAAGGCCGGGCACAGTTGGAACTGGCGTTGAAGGCCGACCCGAACCATATCGACGCGCGTGTGGTGCTGGACGAGTTCACCCGCGAGAAGAACATGCCGGGGATCATTCCGGCCGCCGTGAAATGACGTATGCCGCCCTCACCCCACATCCAGATCGAAATCGGTCAAGCCGAACTCGACGCGCGGGGTGAGGCGGAACTTGCGGGCGAACACATCCGGCGTCACCACCCCTTCGCCCCCGGCGGCAGGTGTCGAACCGGGTGACCGCCTTGGTTCGGGCTGATCAACACCCCACACGTCACTGACCGTCTGCGCGCCCCGCCGTCCCGCACCTCACCTTGACCCGTTCGGCCGGTTCGGTTCAACTTCCGCCCCGGTGGGTTCTCGGCCAAGGAGGGCGTGCGATGCGACGTTTGCTGAATCCGGTGATCGGGGTGTTCGTTCTGGGCGGGGTGGTGGTCGGGCAACAGCCAATGCCCATGCCACCGGTCGTCCCGGCCGCGAACGTGGTGCCGACGGCGAAGGCCGCCGCGCCCATCGACCGCTTCCTGAGCGACTTGCGGTCGTTCCCGGAGGTGACCAGCCAGGCGGTGTATTCGGTGCGTTTGGGTGGCGACTGGCTGGCGCGGATGAACCAACCGGACGGCCGCTTCCACGCCGGCTTCAACCCGACGCTCAAACTCTGGCTGGACGACGACAGTGACACCCGCCACGCGACCGCCGCCGTCGGCCTGTCTCGTGCGGCCGCGTTCACCGGCGACGCCAAACTGACCGCCGCCGCCGGGCAGGCCGCGCTCGCCCTGATGACGCTGACGAAGGCCGACCCGGCTGAGCCGTCGGTGCGGGTGCCGGTGATCGCCGCCGAGCGAGGGAATAAGCTGGAGTTTGCAGCCTTGACCGCGCTGGCGGTGTACGAGTTGCCCGCCCCGGACGCGAAACTGGTGGTGAAAGCCGACGAACTGTGCGCGTACCTGCGGAAGCACCTGAAACCGGACGGCTCGGTTGTCGCCGGCACCGATCCGATGAGTACGGCCGTACCGGGTCTGGTCTTCCAGGCACTGATGGGGTCGGACAAGTGGACGCCGGCCGACTGGAAACGGGACGCCGTGGCGAACGCGGTGGCGTACTACCGGCCGCTGTTCAAGCAGACGCTGACGACGGAGTTGGCCGCGACTCTGCTACCGGCGGTGGCCGAGTTCGGCCTGCGGACGAAGTCGGAGGGCGGCTGCGGGTTCGCGTTTGAGATGGCGGATCGGCTGTGTGACACGCAGTACACCACCGCCGACGCGCGGAACCGGGCGTGGGTGGGCGGGTTCAAACTGGCCCCCGGCGAGCCGACCGCCGCCAGCCTGCCGTGCGCGCACGCGGTGGCGGCGGCGCTGCACCTGGCCGCCCAGGTGCCGGACGCGACGCGGTTCGCCAAGTACCGGACGGCCACCCGCGCGGCGCTGACGTTCGCCCGGACACTGCAACTGACGACCGAAGGGACGCGGCAATTCGACAAGGCCTACGCCGCGCAAGTGTTGGTCGGCGGGGCGGTCGGTGGGCCGTCCGACGGTTGCCCCCGCGTCGAGCCGACGGCCGCCCTGGTCGCCGCCCAGGTGCGGTACCTGGCCAGCGGCGGGGAAACGGGAGAGTAACCCGCGAAACGAGAGGCCGACATGGCCGCCGAGCCGTTCGACCACGACCAGTTGTTCAAGGAGTTGCTCCGCGAATTCTTCGCGGAGTTCATGGCCCTGTTCTTCGACCAGTGGGCCCGGCGACTGGACCTGACGAAGCCGGTGGAGTGGCTCCGGACGGAATACTTCCCAGCGCCCCCAGACGGGCCGAAGCACGTCCTCGACCTGGTGGCGAAAGTGCCGCTCGCCGCCCCGGCCGGCGATCCGGTGGCCGACGCCTTCTTGGCTCTCATTCACATCGAGATCGAGTCGCCCGACCGCACCACCGCCGTCACCCCCCGCCTGCCGAAGTACTGGCGGCACCTGACCGAGGAGTCCGGGCTGCCGGCGCTACCCATCGTCATCTACCTGAAGGTGGGGCTGGACGGACTGGGCGAGGAAGTGATCGTCGAGTCGTTCCTGGACTTCGGTGTGAACAGCTTCCGCTACCTGTACGTCGGTCTGCCGGGGCTGAACGCGGACGATTACCGGCACGGGGACAACTGGCTGGGCGTCGCCCTGTCGGTCCTCATGCGGTGCCCGAAGGAGCGGATCGTCGAGTGGGGGGCGGAGGCCCTGCGGCGGCTGGGCGAGGCCCCGCTGTCGGATCGCCGCAAGTTCCTGCTCGCCGAGTGCGTCGAGGGGTACGCGCCGGTGTCCGGGGAGGATCTGGGGCGGATGCGGGATATACTGAACCGAAACGCGACCGGGAGGGTTCCACCCGTGAATAAGACCTCGTACATGATCGGCAAGGAAGAAGGGAAGGTGGAGGGCAAGCAGGAAGGCATCGCCGAGGGCATCGAGAAGGGCATCGCCGAGGGCATCGAAGCGGGCCGTCGCAAGGGCGCGGTGGAGTTCCTGGAGGCGCAGTTGGTCGCCAAATTCGGGCCGCTGCCGGCGGACTCGCTGGACAAACTCCGGAACCTATCGGACGTCGAGCTGACGCGAATCGGCCTCGCCTTCCACGCCGTCGCGTCCCCGGCCGATCTGGGGCTGTGAGGGCGGCTCGCGCCGACACCCCGCAGGCGGATCGCTATACTACCGCTGGTTTCCGACGGCCCGTGCCGGCGGACGATTCTCGCCAGGGGCCGCACCGTCGCGGCCTCGGGTGCGGACGACACGGACTTACCCTCGATGACCCCCGAACGCATGTCGCCACGCCCCCGCTGCCGGTCCCTGACCGGGTTCCGAATCGTCGGCTCTGGCAAGTACGTGCCCGACGCGGTCGTGTCGAACGACCACCTGCACGCCCGCCTCGGGTTCGACTCGGAGTGGATCGTCCGGCGGACGGGCATCCTCGAGCGGCGGCACGCCCTCCCTCATCAGGCCACCTCCGACCTGTGCGTCGAGGCCGCCAACGACTGCTTCGCCAACACCGGGCTGAGCGGCAAGGACTGCGACCTGCTGGTGCTCGGCACGTTCACCCCAGACATGTCGTTCCCGTCCACCGCGTGCCTCGTCCAGGACCGCCTGGGCATCGTCGGGCCGGCCATCGAGGTGGAAGCGGCGTGCGCCGGGTTCATGTACGCCCTCGTCACCGCCGCCGCCTACGTCAAGGCCGGGCTGAGCGACCGCGCGCTGGTCATCGGCGGGGACACGAACAGTCGGGTGCTGAACCCGGACGACATCCGCACTTACCCGCTGTTCGGCGACGGGGCCGGCGCGGTCATCATCGAGAAGGGCCGCCCCGACCAGGGCATCCTGTCGTACAGCATGGGGTCGGACGGGGCCGGCGGGCCGCTGCTGCGGCGGGACGCCTGCGGCAGCCGCATGCCGGTGTCACCTGAGTCGCTCGCCGAGAAGAAGCAGTACATGGTGATGGACGGGCACGCCGTCTTCAAGTGGGCGGTGAACATCCTCACCGACACCATTCAGGACGTACTGACCGACGCGAAGTTGACCGTGGACGACGTGGCACTGTACGTCGCGCACCAAGCGAACATCCGCATCATCAACGCCGCCGTGGACGCCCTACACATCCCCCGCAACCGCGTGTTCAACAACCTGGAGAAGTACGGCAACACGTCCGCCGGGTCGATCCCCATCGCCCTCGACGAAGCCCTCGCCGACAACCGCCTGAAGCCGGGCGAGTTGGTGCTCATGAGCGGGTTCGGAGCCGGTCTCGCATGGGGCACGGCGGTGTTGCGGTGGTAGCCGGTCACCGGTACTCGTCGCGGATCGGGTAGAACACGTCCAGCGCCTGCACCGGCTCGTCGAGGGCCACCACTCGGTGCCGCACCCCGCCGGGCATCAGGTACAGGTCGCCGGGGCCGAGCGTCCGCTCCTCGTCGCCGATGAGGAACACCGCCCGCCCCTTCGTCACCACCCCCATCTGCTCGTTCGGGTGCGCGTGCCAGTCCACCACGCCGCCCGGCGGGATGTCCACCAGCGACAACTGGAGGTGGTCGCCGGCGTAGGTGCGGGCCTGCACCGTGCCGAACAGGGTGTGTTGCCCGCACTCGGTGGGCGTCGGGAAGAAGCGACTCATGGGGAAGGCCCAGGGTTGGGGTGGTCACAGTGGACGTCGTCGCGGTATTTGTCTTCGCGAGGGGCGAGGCACCGGCCGGGCCGCGAACGGCAGCCGGCTTGGCCGAAGCTTCCCCAACAGGGATCAGCCGGCCCGCGCGGGCGGCGAGAGCCGCCTGCCCCCGAGACTTTCGAGGGGACTCTCCCGTCGGCGTCGGAGCTACCCTACGGCCAGCCTCGCCGACCGGGAACATCGCGGATGGCAAGTCGCGCCTTGCCCAACCGGGCCGGTCGGTTCTAAGGTAACCCCCCACCATCTCCCCACGGCCCGCCCGCCGGCGACCCGGAGCGCCACCCCGCCATGCCCGGCCCGAATCACAGCGAACTGAACGACGCCTACAACCTCGACTACCTCGAAGACCAGTACGCCGTCTGGCTGCGGAACCCGGAGGCGGTCGAGGAGCGGCTCCGCTACCTGTACCACGGGGCCACCTTCTACGGCAGTGGAACCCCGACGCTCGGGCGGAACGGTCACGCCAACGGGTACTCCGTTCCGCACATCGACGGGCAGGCGGCCGGCCAGTCGCCGCCGCTCAGCGGGCTGCCAGTGGACACCCGCGCGCAGGTGGCGGCGATCCGGATGATCACCGCTTACCGCAACCTGGGCCACCTCGTCGCCACCTCCAACCCCCTCGCCGACGGCACGCCGCCGCTGCCGTTCGCCCTCACCCTGGAACGGTTCGGGCTGACCGAGGCCGACCTGGACGTGAGCGTGGACGCCTCCATGCTGTACGGGTTGGACGGGCGGATGCCGCTGCGGGACGTGGTCGCCGTCCTCTCCGACACCTACTGCGGGACCGTCGGCGTCGAGTACATGCACATCCAGGAGTTCGCCCCCCGGCACTGGCTGGCCACCCGCATGGAGCCGTCCCGCAACCGGCGGGAGATGTCCGCCGAGCAGCGGCGGCGGGTGCTTCTGTACCTGCGACGGGCCGAGCGGTTCGAGAACTACCTGCAGACGAAGTTCCTCGGCAAGAAACGCTTCGGGTTGGAAGGCGGGGACGCGCTCATCCCCATGCTGGACGCGCTGATCGACCACGCGCCGACGCTCGGGGTGAAGGAGTTCGTCATCGGCATGGCCCACCGCGGGCGGCTGAACGTGCTGGTCAACATCCTCCGCAAGCCGGTCGAGGAGCTGTTCGCCGAGTTCAAGGACCCGTACCGGCCGGACGCCGAGGAGAACGACGGGGACGTGAAGTACCACCTGGGGTATTCGTCCAACGTGACGACGACGTCCGGGGCGGCCGTCCACCTGACGCTGACGCCCAACCCCAGCCACCTGGAGGCGGTCAACCCGCTGGTGCAGGGCCGCACCCGGTGCAAGCAGCGGGCACAAGCCGACACCGACCGCGCCGCCGGGGTGCCGCTCACCATCCACGGGGACGCGGCGATGGCCGGCCAGGGGATCGTCCCCGAGACGCTGAGCATGGCCAACCTGATGGGGTACCGCACCGGCGGCACCGTCCACATCGTGGTGAACAACCAGATCGGCTTCACCACCCAGCCCCGCGACGCCCGCAGCACCCAGTACTGCACCGACATCGCCAAGTTCATCCAGGCCCCAGTGTTCCACGTGAACGGCGAGGACCCGGAGGCGTGCGCCCGCGTGGCCGAACTGGCCATCCAGTTCCGCCAGGAGTTCAAGTCGGACGTGGTCATCGACCTGCTGTGCTACCGCAAGATGGGGCACAACGAGCAAGACGACGCCAGCGTCACCCAGCCGGTGTTATCCCGGCGGATCGCCGACAAGTACTTCCGCCCGGAGAACAGCACCGTCACCGTGAGCAAGTTCATTCAGGAACACACCGACGCGGTGATCGCCGACGGCGTCACCACCGCCGAGCAGGTGCGGGCCGAGGACGACGGTTACCGGGCCGAGTTGGACCAGGCGTTCACCGCCGCCGAGTCGGACCCGCACAAGGTGCCGATGTCCGCGTTCGCCGCCAGCTGGCGGGGGATGACGATCGACTACTCGCACGCCCCGGTGCTCACCGGCGTGTCGTTCGACATCTTGAGGAAGGTCGGCGAGCAGTTGATCGCGGTGCCGCCAGGCTTCCAGTTCCACCCGAAGTTGCAAGACAAGGGCGAGACCGGCAAGTACCCGAGTGGCGACAGCCCGTTCCGCCGGGCCGAGGAGGTCCGCTCGCGGGGGACCGTGGACTGGGGCACCGCCGAGGCGCTGGCGTTCGGCTCGCTGCTGCTGGAAGGGCACCCGATCCGCCTGAGCGGGCAGGACAGCCGCCGCGCCACCTTCAGCCAGCGGCACGCCTACTACTACGACTACGAGACGGCCGCCCCGTACTGCCCGCTGGCCCACCTGCCCGGCGGCGCGGCCTTCGACGTGTACGACAGCTTCCTGTCCGAGGCGGCGGTGTTGGGCTTCGAGTACGGGTACTCCCTCGACGACCCGAACGCGCTGGTCCTGTGGGAGGCGCAGTACGGCGACTTCGTGAACGGCGCGCAGGTCATCCTCGACCAGTTCCTCACCTCGGCCGAGTCCAAGTGGAGCCGCTCGTCCGGCCTCGCCCTGCTGCTCCCGCACGGCTTGGAGGGGAACGGTCCGGAGCACTCGTCGGCCCGGCTCGAGCGGTTCCTCCAGTGCTGCGCCGAGGACAACATCCAGGTCGGCTACTTCACCACCCCGGCCCAGTACTTCCACGCCCTGCGGCGGCAACTCAAGCGGAACTTCCGCAAGCCGCTCATCCTGATGACGCCGAAGAGCACCCTCCGCACGGTCACGTCGCCGCTGGCGGACCTGATCGACGGCCGCTTCCACGAGGTCCTCGACGACGCCACCACCACCCCGGCCGAAGTCACCCGCGTGCTGCTCTGCACCGGGAAGATCTACCACGACCTGGCGGCCGCGCGGGCGGCCGGGGCGGTGCCCATGCCGGACGGCAAGAAGGTGCGGCCGAAGCCGATCCCGGACGCCACCCGCACGGCGATCATCCGGCTGGAGCAACTGTACCCGTGGCCGGCCGACCAACTGAAGGCGGCGCTCGGCCGGTACCCGAACGCCGCCGTCCGGTACTGGGTGCAGGAAGAAGCCGAGAACAACGGGGCGTGGCAGTTCGTGGACCGGCGGCTCCAGCGGCTCGGCTTCCCGTGCGAGTACATCGGCCGCGACGAGGGGGCCAGCCCGGCGTGCGGGTCCGAGACGCAGCACAAGTACGAGCAGGCCAACGTCGTCTACGCCGCCTTCACCCAGGACGCTTACCAGCCGGTGGGGTGAGGCGCGCGAACCACCCACTCGGCGGCAACGGAATCCACGACTCGGGAAAGGCCGACGACTCCGCCGGGTATCACACTCGAACGCCAAACCGTGGCAGAAGGAACGCTCTTATATGTCTCAAGAAGCTCACGGGGCGTCCCCCGCGGCTCACGATGTCGGCCACGGCCACTCCCCGCCCCGCCCGTGGGCGCGATTGCGCCAACTGCTCCGACCGGAGCGGCGGGATATCTACTGGGTGGTACTGTTCGCGGTGGCCGTGGCCGTCCTGTCGCTGGCCATCCCGATCGGCGTCGAGACGCTGGTGAACACCGTCTCGTTCGGCGTCCTGTTGTGGCCGGTGATCGCCCTGGCCGCAGTACTGATGGGCTGCCTGGGGTTGGCGGCGGCCATCCGCGGGGCGCAAGTGTACGTCGTCGAGTGCCTGCAACGGCGTCTGTTCGTCCGCGTCGTCGCCGACTACGCCCACCGCCTGCCCCGTATCCGCCTGGACTCGTTCGACCACCGCTCCGGGCCGGAACTGGTGAACCGCTTCTTCGACGTGCTCAACGTCCAGAAGTCCCTGGCGTTCCTCCTCCTGGAGGGGGTGGCGCTGCTGGTGACGGCCATCGTCGGGATGGTGGTGCTGGCCTTCTACCACCCGTTCCTCCTCGGCTTCGACATCCTCCTGCTGGCGACGATCGCGTTCATCTTGTTCGTCCTCGGGTGGGGGGGCGTCCGCACCAGCCTGCACGAGTCGCACGCCAAGTACGACGTGGCCGCGTGGCTGGAAGAGCTGCTCCGCTGCCAGCGGGCGTTCAAGTTCGGCGGCGGCCGACTCTGGGCCGTGGATAAGGCCGCCCACCTGACCGCCGAGTACGTGGCCGCCCGCCGTGACCACTTCCGGGTGGTGTGGCGGCAGACCGTCTTCTCCCTCGCCCTCCAAGTGGCCGCCAGCACCGCGCTGCTCGGATTGGGCGGGTACCTCGTCATCAACCGTCAGCTCACCCTCGGCCAACTGGTGGCGGCGGAACTGATCGTCACCCTGGTGGTGGCGTCGGTGGCCAAGTTGGGCAAGTACGCCGAGACGTACTACGACCTGATGGCCGGGGCGGAAAAGCTGGGTCTGCTGACCGACCTGCCGCTGGAGCGGGAGACCGGCGAGCTGGTGGCCGGGGCGGGCGGGCTGGCGGTGACGGTCCGCGGTATCGACGAGGCCTCGCACCGGTCGCTGACGACTCCGGCCGACTGGCACGTCGCCGCCGGCGAGCGGGTGGCGGTGACCGGCCCCCCCGGCAGCGGCAAGACGACCCTGTTCGAGACCCTGTGCGGCCTCCGCGACGCCGCGCACGGCGTGATCGAGTTGGACGCCATCGACCTCCGCGAGTTGTCCCTGGACGACGTGCGGCGTCAGGTGGCACTGGTCGAAGGGGGGGACATCCTGGCCGGCACGGTGGGGGAGAACCTCCGCCTCGGCCGCGACGACCTGACCGCGCAAGATGTCCGCGAGGCGTTGCGGATGGTCGGCCTGCTGGACGCCGTCCACGCCCTGCCTCAAGGGGCGGGCACCCCGCTCGCCCCGAACGGTGGGCCGCTCACCGGCAGCCAGGCGTGGCGGCTGACGATCGCCCGCGCGCTGATCGGCCGCCCCCGCCTGCTGCTGCTGGACGACGTGCTCGACACCCTCGACTTGAACGACTGCCCCGAACTGTTGCCGGCCCTGTTCGAC
>JBBRUO010000101.1:0-13389 GCA_038247725.1 Gemmatales bacterium | reverse complement strand
GGTGTCGGACCAGTCGGCATCGACGAGGCAACTGAGCAACAGTCGGGTGAGGAGTTCCGGCTCCTTCGTGCCGCTCCCAACTTTGGACAACTCCAATCCGGCGAGTTCCGGGCATTCGGCTACGGCGGGATCGCGGATGACTTTCCACACGTCACTGCCGTCCGGCCCTTTCACGGCGATCCGCGCCTCATCCGGATCGGGCATACCGACGTGGTGCCCCAGAATGGCGAATGCGAGCAGAGCGTTCTGCTTCTCGTGCGCGAATGCCGCGCCGGCTTCCTTGTGCTGCTTCGACCCCAGCGGCGACAAGCCCCGGATGAAGTTCTGGAACGACGGGCGGTATTTCCCCAAATCGTGCAGCCAGCCGGCGGCCTCGGCGGCGGCGGGTAGGTCGGGCACGCCGGTCGCCTCGGCGAGGGTCTTTGCCCGCGCGGCGACCCCGGCCAAGTGTTCGCGGAGGAGTTGCCAGTTGGTGGAAGGGGTTGCCTCGCCTCGGGCCGAGTGGGCGTAGAACGTCGTGTCAATTGCGTTCATATGAAACCGTTGCACGGGCAGTTAAATGTAAGAGTGTCCCGGAGCGAACGGTCGTCGTCGAGGTCAGTTGTCTGGTTTTCGAAGTCGCGAGTTCGTGGAGTTGCCTCCCTCCCTTGTTTATCGCACGATCCTGTGCGTCGCCGGCAGCCGCCGGTCCAGTCGCGACCACTCCACTCCCAGCGGTTGCTGGTGTTGTGCCAGTTCTCCACACACCACAGCACGGCAAACGCTCTCTAACCCCGTGTGGGTCTACAACTCGTTCCCTCTCCTGAGCGACCGAAAATGCGGCACAACTCTGGGCGGCTCGTCGCGGGTACAGTCGTTCCCTGTTTGCTCGCCCGCCAATCCTTCAGGGGGTCAGTGGTCCGGAACCACGACGACTAAAGCTGAACCACTTCCCATCGGGGTGCAGATGCCCGTACCCCGTTTTCGTTTCCGGTGCCCACCTCGTACCTCGCCACATTCGCCGGCCGTCGGACTGACCGCAGGGAGCAATTCCAAAACCGGCGGGTCGCATCCGTCGCCAACGAACGGCTCGAAACCGCTGTTATTTCTAGGGAAAACGCGCCGACACCCCCACGCCGCTGGTGACGCTCCGTGTCGCGGTTAGGGTTTTGCTCGCCAGCGGAGTCCACCGTCGGCGGGAGCGGATGGAAACGCCCGTTCAGTTCCGATTGTAGCGGCAAAAAGTTTCCGCCGCGAACGCCCCAAGACCCTGCCCAGCATGGTCGGCCGGAACGCGATTCGGACATGCTGTGTTTCGGATGGACACGCGACCTAGCCAAACGACGGGACACGAACGCGGCCGACACGGTTTCACGACCCCACCCACCGGAGGGAGCGACATGACGAGCGCGACGACGGATGCGGACCCGCTGACGAAGGCGGCGCGAGCAACGCCCAAGGGCACGGCGACGTACACGATGGCCGAACTCGCCGAACTGCTCGGCGTGAGTACGCGCCACGTTCAGCGACTGAACGCCGCGAAGATGATTCCCGGCTTGTTGAGATTGGGCGGCCGAGTGGTGTTCGCCAAGGTGCAGGTAGATTGCTGGCTTTCCGGCTCGAAGTGAGCGATTGGCCCCATCAGCGACGGCAGATACACCCCCGCGAAGGTGAGTGCCGGCCGCCTCGGAGACTGCGATGACAGTAGACGCCATGAGCGACCCCGCCGGCAACGAGGTGGGTCGCTGGTTCGCAGTTAAGGACGCGACCTGGTTAGGTTCACGTCTCACTTCCGCCGAAGTGAGTGGGGAGGGCGACCGATGAGCACTATCGATCACCGCGCCTCTGCCAAACGGCCGTGCGCCGTGTGTGAATCGGGAACCAAGGGTTGCAGCGTCACCGAGGACGGGATGTACCTGTGCCGGGGGTGCGACTTTCCGCCCGAAGGGTGGGTGGACCTGCTTCACGGTCACGAGGACTCTCAAGGGTTCCACCACTACCGCCGCCGGAATGACGACCGCTCGCCGACCGCCACGTTCCGGCCTGCACCAACCAAGCCGAAGAATCCGGTGAAGCAGTTCACCAGCGTGGAGAAGGGGGATCAACTCGATGACAAACAGCGGCAGGCGCTGGCCGACGACCTCCGCCTTCCCGTTGACGCCACCCACGCCATTTCCTTCGGGTGGAACGGCCGGGGGTGGACGTTTCCGGAGTTGACCGGCGCGGGTGAGTTGTGCGGCATTGCCATCCGACTCCCCGGCGGCGCGAAGAGGCAAGTGACGGGCGGCCAACGGGGGCTGGTCACCTTCGTCGGGTGGGATGAAAAGTCCGGCCCGATCTTCGTCACCGAGGGCATGTCTGACGGCCTGGCCCTCTCCTACGCCGGCTTGGCATGCATCGCGAGGGCGAACGCCGCCGACGGAGCCGAACACCTGCCGGCCTTCCTCGCCCAGGTACCGGCCGGTCGCGCCGTCGTGTTCCTCGCCGACGGCGACGAGGTCGGCATCGACGGGGCGAAGGAAGTCGGCGCGAAACTGGCCGCCAGACTCCCGAACAAGTTTTCGTTTGTCATCCCGCCCGACGGTGCGAAAGACGCCCGCGAGTACATCACACGGCCGGAGTGGGGAGAAACGCCGTGGCCGGAACGCGGTGCGGCGCTTCTCCGCCACGTCGAGGCGACGGCAGTCGTCCTCAGCCCGTCAGCATGGTTCGACGCCGACGCCCTACCCGCCTTTGGCAAGTCCGCGAACCCGACGAACGGGGATGGCCCCGGATCATCCGCTCCGCAGGAACCTACACCGGAACGGCCCGTCTCGGACATCGCGACTCAGGCGAAAAAATACGCGGCCGCGTTCAAGCCGGCCGCTCGACGGAAAATCGCAGGCGAATTCGGATGGCCGGAGGACGCATTCGACGCGCTGCCGTTGGTCGGGTTGAAGAAGGACGGCAAACACACTTGCCTGACCTTCCCCGAGTGCGACGCCCACGGCCTACTCTCCGGGCTGGTCCGCGTGTGGGCGGCCGGCCAGGGGAAAGAGTACGACGGCCGGCGGCAGGACGAAGCGGCCGTCAAAGGGAGCGAGCGGGGAGCGACCTTACCGGACGGCTGGCGGGAGAGGGGAGGACCGTTTCATTTCGTCCGAGGGCCTGTCAACACTCTCGCCCTGTACGCGGCCGGCACGTGCGCCATAGGCCGGCCGTTTGCGGACGGCAAGGCCGATCAACTCGCCCAATTGCTCCACGAGGTGGACTCCGAGGGTCTTCGCGACGTGATCGTCTGGGCGACGTTCGACGCAGATGGAACCGGCACCATCCCCGGTCACATTGCCGCCGAGAAGTTGGCCAGGCGACTGAAGAAGGGGCGGGCCGGTCGCGTCTTGGTGGCGTTGCCGCCCGGCGAGGCTAAGGACGTTCACGACTGGCTGACCGCGCCCGAGCGGGGCGACACCCCGTTCGCCGAACGCGGGGCGGAACTCGAACTCCACGCGTGCGAGAATGGCACGGAGGCGACCGCGACGGCGGACCTTCCAGACTCGCCACTTGAACACCCGGACGACCCGCACCGACTGGCCAGCGGCTACCTCCTGAGCATCGACCCTCCTGGCAAGCCGCGAACGCTCCGCTTCCAGAGTGGCGAGTTCCTGGAGTGGGTGGCCGGTGCCTACCGGCCCCTCACCGACGACGAGGTGAAGGCGAGGCTGACGGAATGGGTTCGCGCCGACTTCGAGGAAGTGTGGAAGTGGGAGTGGGAGGCGTGGAATGACGACCCGAACCATGACCCGGACAAGGAGCCTCGCGTTCGCAAGATCAGCGTTCGACTGCTCGGCGACGTGATCAACGTCCTCAAGTCGCTGGTGATCCTGTCGGCCGAGACGACGCCCCCGTGCTGGCTCGACGGCGAGGACGGACCCGATCCGCGGAACGTCGTTGCCTTCCCGAACGGATTGCTCGACATCCCTAGCGGAAAACTGATTCCGCCGACGCCGCACTTCTTCACCACGAACGCGGTCACATTCGAATACGATCCCGATCCGCCTATCCCCGAACGGTGGATCGCGTTCTTGGAAGAGGTGTGGCCGGACGACCCGGAAGCCGTCCAGTGCCTCCGGGAGTGGCTGGCGTATCTGCTCACCGCGGACACGTCCCTCCAGAAACTGCTGATGCTCATCGGCCCTCGGCGTGCGGGCAAGGGCCTCATCCTGCGAATAGTCCGGGCGCTGGTCGGCGCACGAAACTATGCCAGCCCCACACTCAACTCGCTGGCCGGCGATTTCGGCCTGTCGCAACTGCTTCACAAGACGGTGGCGGCAATCCCCGACGCGCGGTTCACCGGTCGGTCGGACGATGCTGGGGTTGTGGTCGAGCGGCTCCTCTCGATCACCGGTGAGGACACGCTGGGCGTCAACCGAAAACACAAAGACTTCCTCCCGGCGCGGCTGCTGACGCGGTTCGTCATCGCCACCAATGAACTGCCCCGGTTGGGGGATGCGTCTGGCGCGCTGTCTGGGCGGATGATCATCTTGCGTTTCACCCATACCTTCTTCCACCGGGAAGACCATGGACTGGAGGCGAAGCTACTTGCCGAGTTGCCCGGCACTCTGGTGTGGGCACTTGCCGGGTGGCAGACATTACGGGACCGTGGCCGACATCTTGAGCCGGCGAGCGGGCGGGAGTTGCAGGAGGATATGGACGACCTGAGCAGCCCGACCGGCGCGTTCATCAAGGACCGATGCGTTCTCGGACCAACAGGGAGCGAGAGTGTGGGGAACCTCTTCGCGGCCTGGAAAAGCTGGTGCGACACCCAGGGGCGGGAACACCCCGGAACCAAGCAAACATTCTGCCGCGACCTTCACGCCTCCGTGGGCAGTCTCAAGGCCAAGAAGCGGAATCGGGGCGGGGAACGGTGGACGGACTACGAGGGTATCCGCCTCCGCAGGCATGACGAACCATACCCCCAAAGTCCGCCGACCATAGCGGACCAATCTGTAGGTTGCACGCCCGAGGCCCCGAAAGGTCGCGATGGTCCGCGATGGTCCGCGGACTTTCCCTTTGCACGCGTCGCGAGTTCATCTCCCGGACAGACCAGTCGGGATACGGACGTGAGGGCGCAGACTTGTTCACCGTCCGTTGTGGACGCAAAGCGAAAGTCCGCGGACCATCGCGGACCATCGACGCCGAGATCCCGATTACGGAACAGCGACGATCCGCCCGCCGAAGAGGCGTTCCCGTTCGGCGCGAACGCGCCCGCCGGCCAACTGTTCGATAACGCCCATCAGCGCCCCCCCGATTGACAGTCCCAAGAGGACACAGTCACCCGGCGAACGCGGCCCTGAAGTTCGAGGCGGAGTCGACTCCCAAGACAGAGTAAATGCTGGCCTTAGTGACCGCCTGAGAATCCACCACCGAGAGGCACCAATGACCGATACCACCCTCTCGCCGGCCGACGGCGTGCTGACCGAGTTGCGGGCAATCCGCAAGCTGCTCGCCGACGCACGGCCGGTGCCGGCCTCGCTGCTCGACCGACCCGCCCTCGCCGCTCTGCTCGACATCGGCGTCAGCACGCTGGACCGGATGAAGGCGTCGGGACAGATCGGCCCGCCGGAGGTCCGCGTCGGCGGTGCCGTCCGCTGGCACCGCGCCGAAGTCGAGGCGTGGCTTGCCTACCGCACGCCGACCGGCGAACTCTACGACACCGAATCGTGGCCGCCCGTGTGGGCTGACCTCCAGCGTCGCCGAAAGTGACCAAGTGCGCGATTCCAACATTCCCTGGCCGGCGGAGCCGGTTTATTCTCACCTCATCCCAACCGAAGGTTGCAACTATGCCGACTCTGTTCCACTTCGACCAGACGCACCGTGTGCCGGCCGATGCCGAACTTGTCGAACGTGATGGCAGGTCACACATCAAGCTCCGGGAGTCTGGCCGCACCGTCTATTATCCACTTGCCAGCGGCAGGACGAAGTACCTCAAGCCGTCACCGAAGTGGGCGGCATGGGTTCGGTTCGCGGACGGCATCCGCAAGCGAGTCTCCTTCTCGACCAACCGCGCCGCGTCCGAGCGGATGCTCGCCGATCTGCTTAAGCGAATCGAGGAGGAGAAGGCCGGCATCCGCACGCCGGAAACCGATACGCGGGCGAAGCCGCTGAGTATCCATCTCGCCGACTGGGAGGCATCGCTCCGCGCCAACCGGCGGGGTGACGAGTACGTCCGGTGGAAGTTGGGGCGCGTCCGCCGGGTGTTCGACGGGTGCGGGTTCGCCTTCCCCCGCGACCTCGCCGCCGCCCCAGTTGAGCAGTTCCTCCACGCATTCCGCGAGATCGACGGCCGAAGCGTCCAGACGAGCAACGACCACCTGCAAGCGATAAAGCAATTCGCCCGGTGGATGATCGACAACGACCGCCTGCCCAAGAACCCGTTCGCCCGCCTCAAGCCCGGTAACGTGGCGACCGACGAGCGGCACCGCCGGGGCGAACTGACCGACGCCGAGATCGGCATGTTGCTCGCCACTACCTTAGCCAGCCCCGACACCTTCCGAGGTTTGACGGGGGCGGATCGGGTGGCGATCTACCGCGCCGCCCTGGGAACCGGCTACCGCGCGGAGGAATTGTCCCGCGTCACGGCTGAGGGGTGTTCCCTGGCCGGCCCGAACCCGACCATCACACTTCCCGCTCCGGACACGAAGAACAAGAAACTCGCCGTTCAGCCGATCTCCCACGACCTCGCCGCGTTCCTCCTGCCCTACGTCACTGGCAAGGCGGGACCACTGTGGCCGGGGACTTGGCCCACCCGCTCCGCCGACATGTTGACGGGTGACCTGGCCGTTGCCGGCATCCCCTACACCGTCACCGGCCCTCTGGGGGTCGAACACCGCGACTTCCACTCGCTGCGGAACTGCTTCATCTCAGCCGTCATCCGCAGTGGTGCCGATTTGAAGCAGGCCATGACCCTCGCCCGGCACTCCGATCCCCGCCTGACCGCCGGCCGGTACGCCAGGGCACGGGCTGAAGAATTAACGGCCGTCGTCAACCGGACGCCGAACCTGACCGTTTCCACTCTCGCGCCGTCGGTACCACCGTCGGTACCAACTCCCGACAACGGGCGGGGACAATCGGAGACGGGTGAGATTAGAACGGGGGTTCCGGCGAGCAGTGCGGTGGAGGGCACCAACGAAAGAAACCCTTGCGGGTGCAAGGGCTTGAGGGGAATCGAGAGCCATCGGGGACGATCCAGAGCGGAGAGGAAGGGATTCGAACCCTTGGTACGGTTTTACCCGTACGCCGCTTTAGCAAAGCGGTGCTTTCGACCACTCAGCCACCTCTCCGACAGGCGGAATATTAGCACCCGATTCCGCCCCCGACAATAGAACCCCGCCCGTTTCCGGTTCGCCGAGGCCACGCGGTGGGGCGGGAGGCCGCCCTCGAACCCCTCCCGCCGGGCGAATACACTGCCCCGATATGGCCGACACCCCGATCGCCGCCGTCTACGAGGAACTCCGCGCGCTGGCCGAACACCGCCTCGCCGACGACCCCGCCGGGTGGTCGTTGGGGGCGACGGCGCTCGTCCACGAGGCGTACCTGCGGTTGCACCACCGGTCGATTTGGGAATCGGAGCGACACTACTTCCACGCCGCCGCACTCGCCATGCGGCGGATTCTCGTGGACCGCGCCCGCGCCACCAAGGCCGCGAAACGGCGGGGCGGCCTGGCGGCGGCCCCGCTCCCGGACGTGCCCGCCACTGCCACCGTCGATTCCATCGCCCTCGACGACGCCTTGTCCGTCCTGGCGGCCGAGGATCCGGATGCCGCCGAGCTCGTCCAGTTGCGGTTCTTCGCCGGCCGCACCCGCGACGAGTCGGCGGCGCTGCTGGACATCTCCCCCCGACAGGCGGATCGGCTGTGGGCGTTCGCCAAGGCGTGGCTGTACGACCGGCTTTCCGAAACCGGGTGACGGGGTGGGTGGTGTCCCGCGGGCGTTGTAGGCAAACGAAAATGCCTTGAAAAGCAGTTATTCGGCTGCGAAAACGGCTTGAAATCATCTTCTGCAACGCCCGCGGGACACCACCGTGATTCCCCCGCGATTCCGAAATCGCTGACCCAGGGCTGACGCGTGGGCGTATTCGCGGTTGCCCCTTCGGTGCTGCGACGAAGGTCTCCCCGCCGCGAACCCCGGCCCCACCGCCGACGTAGGAAATCCGTCCGGGCACGATACGCTATCCCGGCCGGTTTCCGTCCGCCCAGACTCGCCAGCCGGGGTGCGTTCGTGCTAGGTCCGATTTTCATGCGGGAGTTGGCCACCGTCCCACGGCGGAAAGGCCACTTCGGGTCGCGGGTCGCGCTGCTCGGCCTGTTCACCATCCTCGGCGTGACCACCTGGCAGGCGACCGTCGGGTTCGACCGGTACGCCACCCTCGGCGAGACGGCCCGGTTCGGCGCGCTCGTGTTCCAACTCACCATCGCCGTGCAGATGGTGCTGCTGGTGTTCTTCGCCGCCCTCTCCGCCGCCAGCGCGGTGTCGCAAGAGAAGGACCGCCGGACGTTCATCCTGCTGCTCATCACCGACATGCGGGACTACGAAATCGTCCTCGGCAAACTCGTCGGCGCGCTGCTACCCATCACCGCCCTGCTGCTCATCTCCGTCCCCGCCCTCTGCCTGTATCTGTTCCTCGGCGGCATCGATCCCGCGCAAGTGCTTCAAGCGACGGCCGTGCTGTTAGCCACGTCCTACGCCGCCGGGTCGCTCGGCGGGTTGGTCGCGTTGTGGCGGGAGCGGACGTTCCAGGCGCTGGCCCTGTCGGTGCTGTTCCTCATGCTGTACCTCGGCCTCGCGCAGGCGTTACCGGTCGTGGGGGCGCGGTTCGCCCCGGACTTCGACTGGCGGACGGCGCAGGCGTGGGTCGATCCGGTGGCGGCGGTGCGGGCGGTGCTGGATCAGCCGCCGGAGGGGTTCACCGGGCTGCCGCCGGCCTACGGGTTCACGCTGGTCATGATCGGCTGGTGCGTGGCCGCGAACGGGCTGGGCATCTGGAAGCTCCGCAAGTGGAACCCCAGCGGCGAACCGGTGATGCAGCGGGAAGGCAAAGAGGCCGACCCGGAAGAGAACCTGACTCAGGAGCAGTTGAAGGAGTTCCGCTCGAAGGCGCACGCCGCGCCGGGGGCCAGCCGCGAGGTGTGGCCGAACCCGATCCTGTGGCGGGAGATCAAGACCCTGGCGTACGGCCGCCGACCGCTGCTGGTGAAGTTCGCGTTCGGCATCGTGCTGGCACTGATCCTGTATTCGGCCCTGTCGCAACTCGGCTCGCCCGGCGGCCGGCTGCCGTTCGCCGCCGCCTACGGGATGGTGCCGCTGGTGGTGGTCAGCCTGCTGCTGGTGTCCGCCCAGGCGGTGACGAGCGTGACCTCCGAGCGGGACGGCGGCGCGCTCGACGTGCTACTCGTCACCGACGTGTCGCCCCGCGAGTTCGTCTTCGGGAAGGTGCTGGGCGTCCTGTACAACACGAAGGAATACCTGATCCCGCCGCTACTGCTGGCCGTGTTCTACGCCACCCAGGGGCTGCTCACGAACACCCCGGCGGGGACGCCGTTCTGGGACCGGATCGGGCAGAACCTGCTGCCGCTGGTCACGGTCGTCGGGGCGGTGATCATCCTGTTCGCGTTTGTCCTGGCGCTGGGGTTGCACGTGTCGCTGCGGAACGTGAACAGCCGCATGGCCATCGTGAATACCCTGGGCACCGTCTTCTTCCTGAGCGTCGGCACGCTGATCGCCATCTACCTGATCGTCATCAACGGCGGCAGCTTCGCCAACCAGTGGCTCAGCTTCATCGCGTTCCTGGTTCTGGGAATCGGCGGGCTGCTCTGGGTGCTGAACGCCGACCGCCCGTCGGCCGCGCTGTCGCTGGGGAGCGTGTTGTGCCCGCTGGCCATGTTCTACGTCGTCACCAACGTGCTCATCGCGAAGCCAGGAACGAGCGAGTCGGCCGACCCGCTGGTGCCGTTCCTGGCGATGGCCGCCGCATTCGGGTTCACCATCTACGCGATGGTGTTGCCGCTCGTAACGGAGTTCGACGTGGCGCTGGGCCGCACGACCGCCGCGAACGAAAGTTGAGTGGCGGCGAGACCCGCGGAGGGCGAGCCGGCGGCACGAATTCGTGCCCGGTCCACCCCGGACGAACACTTGCGAACTATGCTTGTTCGCTGGCTGTCCACTCCGGGAATCACACGATGGGTCATACCACCGTCCTCCGCCCCGCCTCCTGCGCATCGCAGTCGCAGGTTTCGCGCTCGGTGTTCGCCAGTTCCTGGGCGATCCCGTCGGCGGGGCCAAGTCCGAAGGCGACGGGGCACGCGGCCGACCGCGTCGTTACTCTGCCGCCGCTTTCCGAAACCGTCGCCCGCGCCGCCGCCCTGGCCGGGAACCCGGACGCCAGCCTGTCCGACTTCGCCGACCTGATCCAGAGCGACCCGGCGCTGACCGCCCTGTTGCTGAAGCGGGCCAACAGCGCCGCCGTCGGCGCGGTCACGACCTCTGTCCGGCAGGCCGTCAACCTGATCGGGATGCGGGCGTGTTCGCAGTTGGTGGCGTCGGTCGGGATGCGGGACCTGCTGCGGCACGCCCCGCCCGCCGTCGCCAGCCGGTGCGAGGTGATCCTCCGCCACTCGCTGCTGGTCGCCCACCTGGCGTCTCACTTGAACCGGGCCGGCGGGCTGGGGCTGCGCGGGGAGGAGTTCGTCGCCGGCCTGCTGCATGACATCGGGCGGGTGCTACTCGCCTTGTCCCGCCCGGACGAGATGGCCGCCGCCGACCCGCTGGACTTCGACGAGCCGCCCGACCGCCACACCCGCGAGCGGGCGATGCTCGGCACCGACCACTGCGCCGCCGGGGCCGAGTTCGCGGTCGTCAGCAAGTTGTCCCCGCCGGTCGTCCGCGCCGTCCTCAAACACCACACGCCGTTCGACGAGACGGGCGAATACCGCCCCGTGGTGGCGCTGGTGGCGGTGGCCGATCACCTGGCCAACCACGTCGAGCGGACGCGGCGGGTGGCGGATTACGAGCCGTGGACCGGGTTCGGGTACGCGGTGCTGAGCGAACACTGGTCGGGTGACCAACACGACCGCTTCGGGTACGCGGTGCCGGTGGCCGTCGTGTCGGCGATGCGGGCCACCCGCTCCAGCCTCCGCGTCGAGACGGCCTGATGACCCCCGAACCGGCGGACGGAAAAGTCCCGGCGGTCGGAGTCGAACCGACAGCATCCTCGGCTTCAACGGGGCGTTCTACCGCATGAACTTCACCGGGGAATCCGCGCCACCCACCGCAGGCAGCCCGACGGGATTCGAACCCGCCCTACGACGGTCACAGTGTCGCGTGCGAACCACTACACCACGGGCTGCACGAGGACAGAGGCCCGCCGTCGGCGGCAGGTTCGCGACGGATCGGTGACGGAGTCACTTCGTCGTCTTCTTCAGCGCCTTGTCGGCGATGTCGGTGCGGAAGTGGGCACCGGGGAACGAGATCAGCTTCACCGCCTCGTAGGCGCGGGCCTTGGCGGCGGCCAGGTCGTCGCCCAGCGCGGTGACGGCCAACACCCGCCCGCCGGCCGTCACCACCCGGCCGTTGGCCACGTCCGTGCCGGCGTGGAACACCTTCACGTCGGGTAGCTTCGCCGCCTCGTCCAGCCCGAGGATCGGTTTGCCGGTGTCGTACTTGCCGGGGTAGCCGCCGGAGCACATCACCACGCACACGGCCGGCCGGTCGTCCCATTGCGCGGCGTCTTCGGGCAGGTCCTGCAACGTCTCCGTCGCCACCGCCTCCAACAGCGTGAGTAGGTCCGACTTCAGCCGCATCAGCACGACTTGCGCCTCCGGGTCACCGAACCGGCAGTTGTACTCCAGCACCTTCGGCCCCTGGTTGGTCAGCATGAGGCCGGCGAACAGCACCCCCTGGAACGGGAACCGCTCGCCCTTGTACCCCCGCTTCATGGCGTGGACGATGGGCACGAACACGTCGCTCTCGGCCAGCTTCATCAACTCCGGGGTGCCGGCCGGGGCGGGGCAGTACGCGCCCATGCCGCCGGTGTTCGGCCCGGTGTCGCCGTCGAACGCCGGCTTGTGGTCCTGCGCCGCCGGCAGGAGCAGCACCGTCCGCCCGGCCACCAGCCCGAGGATCGACACCTCCTCCCCCTCGATCTTCTTCTCGATGACGATCTGCTTGCCGACCTTCTGGCCGAACTCCTCCTTCACCATGATGCGATCCACCGCCCGCCTCGCCTCCGGCCCGTCCTTGCACACGATGACGCCCTTGCCGGCGGCCAGCCCGTCGGCCTTCACCACCAGCGGGTAGTCGCGGCTGTCGATGTAGGTGCGGGCGTGGTCCGGGTGGTCGAAGACGCGGAACTCGGAGGTGGGCACGTCGGCGTGCCGCATCAGCGTCTTGGCGAACACCTTGCTGGACTCGATGCGGGCGGCCGACTGCGACGGGCCGAACACGCGGACGCCGCGCCCCCGCAGGTAATCGCTCAGCCCCAGCGCGAGCGGGTCTTCCGGGCCGATGACGACGAACCCGACGTCCTCCTTGGCGCAGAACCGGGCCATGCGATCGAAGTCGGTGCCGTCGAACGGCACGTTGGTGCCGTCGAGGGCGGTGCCGGCGTTGCCCGGCGCACAGTAGATGGTGCCGGCGCGAGGCGACTGCCGCAGTTTCCACACCAAGGCGTGTTCGCGGCCGCCCTTGCCGACGACGAGGACGTTCGTTTTGCTCATGCGGTTATGGTAGCGGGTGGAGCCACGACCGACGCCGGCGGTCACTTCACCGCCTTCGGCGCTGGGGCGAGTTCGGGCGGATACTTGGCCCGCAGGTCCTGGTACTTCTTCGCTTCGTCCGGCTTGTTCGTGGCGGTGTACAGCTCGATCAGCCGGTCGAGGGCCTCGGGGATACGGGTCGCGCCCTGCGGGGGGATGGTCTTCTCCCGCTGCTTCAGCTCTTCGTGGCCCTTGAGCAAGAACGGCTCGGCGTCGGCGTACTTCTTCTGACCCAGGAGCGCCCCGCCGAGAAGCGACTGCGTGTTGAACGTGGTCCAGGCATCGGGCTGATTCTTTTCGCGGATCGATAGGCACTCGCGGAGCACGGGTTCGGCGTCCGCCCACTTCTTCTGCTGGAGCAGGTTCAGGGCGAGCGCCGCCAACTCGCCGGCGTAGGGGAGCAAGTCGGCCCCGGAGCGCTCCTTCGCTACTGCCAACCACTTCCGCCGCCAGGTCTCGGCCCGGTCGTACTGTCCGGCGACCTCGTATGCAAAGGTGGCGTTAAAAATAATCCTACCCGCGTACTCGTGCAGGTAGCGTAGCTTTTCGATGCCCGCAGCGGCCTCCTCGTGGAGCGGCAAAGCCCGGTCCAGTCGGCCGGTGGCGGTAGAACACCGCCAGG
>JBBRUO010000100.1:0-13421 GCA_038247725.1 Gemmatales bacterium | reverse complement strand
CTCGATAACTTCTGCTGGGGCAGTTCGTCCGACCCGAAGATGCTGGGCGCGCTCGTCCGCACGGCCGAGGCGTGTCGGGATGTCGCCGTCGCCTACGGCACCCCGTTCATCAGCGGCAAGGACAGCCTGCACAACAGTTTCACCGACGCGAGCGGCCGGACGGTGTCCATCCCGCACACGCTGCTGGTGTCCGCCCTCGGCCGTGTGCCGGACGTGCGGAAGTGCGTGACGATGGACTTCAAGGCCGCCGGCAATGCGGTCTACCTGATCGGCGAGACGCGGGGCGAACTCGGCGGGTCGCACCTGTTCGCCGTCGCGGGGTCGGGCGGCGGCATTCCTCCGATGCCGGATGTTCAGCGCGCGCCCAAGATTTTCCAGGCGTTGCACGCGGCGATCTCGGCGGGGTTGGTGCGGGCGTGCCACGATTGCAGCGAAGGCGGCGTGGCAGTGGCGCTGGCGGAGATGGCCTTCGCCGGCGAGATCGGGGCGGACATCACGGCGCTGCCGGGCGACGGGCTGACCGATCACGCCAAGCTGTTCAGCGAGTCGCTGACGCGGTTCGTGGTGGAGGTGTTCCCGGAGAAGGTGCCCGACTTCGAGGCGAAGTTCGCCGGCCTGCCGCTGGCGAAGATCGGCGCGACGGTGGCCGAACCCCGGTTGCGGATCGCCGGGGCCAACGGCGAGTGGCTGGTGTGGGCGAAGCTGTCGGAGTTGAAGGAAGCCTGGCAGAAGCCGCTGCGGTGGTGAGCAAAATATTCCGGCCTGAAGGGCCGGTTCTTATAGCCCAGGCCGTGAGGCCTGGGTACCGGCAAACGAACGGCCCTTTCAGGGCCGGGAATATGGGACGGAAGGATACCCAGGCCTCACGGCCTGGGCTGGTCGAACCGGCCCTTCAGGCCGGAGAGCCACCGAAGGAACCTTATGATCCCATTCGCGGGCGTCAGGGCCGGTTTCTCCTGTGGCATCTTCCCGATCTTCCCGTTCGTTGTGCTGCTGGCCTGTGTGGGAGCGGTTGCGAACGTCGTCTGGCCCGGCCTGCTCGCGTTGGTTGGCGATTTACTTATGAATTCCAGGGGTTTCACCCCTGGCTCCAGTCCGTCACGCCTCCGGCGTGAGGACACGAGCCGATTCGCGGCGTTTCTCCCAGGACTCTCCCATGCCACCCCTCTCCACCGCTGATGTCCCTGCCGTCGTTCGCCGCGCGCTGGCCGCGCAGCCGGTCGTGGACATGCACACGCACCTGTACCCGCCGACGTTCGGCACCCCCGTCGCCAACCGCACCGGCACCACCGACCCGGACGGCCTCATGCTCTGGGGCGTCGATGAACTGGTGACGTACCACTACCTCATCGCCGAGGTGTTCCGCGTCGTCCCGGCCACGAAGCTGCCCTACGACCGGTTCTGGAAGATGTCGAAGACCGAACAGGCCGACCACATCTGGAAGCACCTGTTCGTCGAGCGGACGCCGATCTCCGAGGCGTGCCGGGGCGTCGTCACCACGCTGACCAAACTCGGCCTCGACCCCGGCGTGAAGCACCTCGACCGACTCCGCCCGTGGTTCCGCGAGCAAGACCCGAACGAGTACATCGACAAGGTGATGAGCGTCGCCGGGGTGTCCCGCATCACGATGACGAACGCCGTGTTCGACGACAACGAGCGGCAGCGGTGGCTGAACGGCCTTCAACCCGACCCGCGCTTCACCGGTGTCTTGCGCTTCGATCAATTGCTATTGGACTGGCAATCCGCCGGGAAGAAACTCGCCGCGTGGGGCTATCAGGTCGGCCCGGTGGTGACGGGCAAAACCGTGGCCGAAGTGCGGCGGTTCCTGAACGACTGGTGCGACCGGGTGAACGCGATTTACTGCGCCGTCAGCCTGCCGCCGGAGTTCCGGTTCCCGTGGGGAAAGTCGTCCGACGCGCTCTTGGCCGAGGCGGTGCTGCCGGTGTGCGAGGAGCGGAACATCCCGTTCGCCATGATGATCGGCAGCCGGCGGGGGGTGAACCCGGCGCTGCGAGACGCGGCCGACATGGGCGGACTGGCCGACGTGCAGGCGGTGTGCAACCTGTGCCAGCGGTTCCCGAACAACCGCTTCTTCGTGACGATGTTGGCCCGCGAGAACCAACACGAACTGACCGTCGCGGCGCGGAAGTTCGGCAACCTGATGCCGTTCGGCTGCTGGTGGTTCCTGAACAACCCGTCACTCATCGCCGAGATGACGCGGATGCGGATCGAGTTGCTCGGAACGACGGTCATCCCGCAGCATTCAGACGCCCGCATCCTGGATCAACTCATCTACAAGTGGGACCACAGCCGGACGGTGATCGGCGACGTGCTGACCGAGAAGTACCAGGATCTGCTCGCGTCCGGCTGGCCGCTGACGACGGAGGAAGTCGAGCGCGACGCGAAGCAATTCTTGGCCGACAACTTCCTCACCCACCTGCGCGGGTGAGGAAGCGACAGGCGGGCGTCACTTGCTCTTCATGTCCACGAAGTCGAACGTGTGCGGGCCGGGTTCGGTCACGTCGCGGATGATCTCGCTCTTGGAGTTGTACCGGTCGGGCAGCAGGTTGATCTCCTGGACTTCTTCGTAGCCGGGGCCGTCGATGACGGGTTGCCCCTTTCGCTTCTGCCACTCCTTCATGGTCATCTTCTCGAGCGCGTTGATGGACACCTTGCACTTGCCGACCGGGGCGAGGCCTTCGTACTTGCCGTCGAGAACGGAGGCGTCGCCTGGGGGTTGACCGTTCTGGGGGTCGAAGGTGATGGTGCCGGACTTCACGTCCTTGCCGTCCACCTTGACCGCGCCGGACACCTTCACGCGGGCGACCGGTTCGACCTTGTTGCCGCCGCAGCCGAGGGCGACGAGGGTGCAGGCGGCGGCCAGCACCGCGCAGCGGAGGGAAATCATCACGGACTCCGGGGGAGAGTGGGGGAAACGACGCGACCCGACGCGGGGTCGGGTCGGTCGCCGGTGTCGGTCGTTCCGGGCGGGTTAGTTCTCGGGGATGACGAGGCCGTCGTTCCGCATGGCCAGCATGGCGAGGGTGGCCAAGGCGGTGCTGTCGCGGAGGAACCGCACGCTGCCGTCGCCCATGAGGGAGTTCACCCCGCCGGTGTGGGCCGAGTTGAGCGGGATGTTGGTGCCCATGTTGGAGCACACCCCCTGGCTGCCGCAGTTCTCGGACCACCCCCGCTTCTGGTTGATCTGGTAGCGGATGGTGGTCATCTGGAAGGTGCGGGCGTCGCCGATGTTGCCGCCGCCGCTGGGCACGCGGGTGGAGTGCCAGCCGATGTGCCAGCCGTGCAACAGGCCGGCCCCCCACTGGACGCGGGCCCCGGTGGCGGTGGTCAGGAAGTCGTTCTGCTCGGACACCACCAAGGTGTTGCTGGTGCCGTCGGTGATGCCGGCCAACTTGATGTTCGCGACGCCGGGGACGAGGACGCCGTTACCGGCGGCGATGCCGCCGCTACAGCAGCCGGCCGCCCCGCTGTTGGTGAAGAACTCGTTGTGGGTGTAGCCGGGGACGATCCCGCTCACCGCGCCGGAGATGCCGACGTAATGGTTGAGCGACTGGGCGCTGCCGTTGGAGGTGCTGGTGAGCGTTTCCGGGAGCGGGCTGGACGGACAGTTGTAAGTCTTCATGATGATGCCGGCCGAGGCCGGCAGGTTGGTACTGTTCGCCGCCGCCCCCCACCCCGACCCGCCGGTGAAGATCATCCGGTTGCGGACGTTGTCTTGCTCGATGTACGGCAGGACGAAGACGGTCCAGGCGCTGCCCCACCCGCCGCCGGTGCCGTAGGGCGGTTGGTCCGACACCCCGCCGGGGGGAAGCGCGCCGACCGCGTCGTGGTGGGAGTGGAGGGCGATGCCGAGTTGCTTCAGGTTGTTGCTGCACTTCATCCGGGCGGCGGCCTCGCGGACCTTCTGGACCGCCGGCAACAGGAGGCCGATCAGGATGGCGATGATGGCGATCACCACCAGCAGTTCGATCAGCGTGAACGCCGACCGACGCGGTTGCTTCGACTGGGTCATGAGAGAGACCTCGGGAACGAAAAAGGAGAGCGGGGAAATCCCCGCCTCACGTTGTACCCCAGAAAGTTCCCGAAAAGCAATCGAATTCGCGGACGGGTGTGCCAATACACCAACTTTCCGAAGTGCGGGCGGGTGCGACGTGAGTGAGCCGAGAAATGGGCGCGTTCCGCAGGCTGGAGGCCGGGAAACGACACGGCCCGGTCGGGGGTCCGACCGGGCCGCGGCGGGAGTCGCTGGACACGACACTTAGTTCTTGTCTTTGTTCTTCTTCCGCTCCGGCAGCTTGATCTCGGTGATGGTGTCCTTCTCGGTGGTGATGTCGATCTTCAGCTTGCCGGCCGACTTCGGGTTGGACAGCATCTTCATGGCGAACTCGCTCTTCACTTCCTTGTCGCCCATCTTGACGACGAGCTTGTCGCTCAGCGTGTACTCCTTCTCCGTGTCGCCTTCCTTCACGGTGATCTTCCTCGTCTCGGGGTCGCACTTGACGACGACGACCGAGGCGGCGAGGATCAACCCGGTTGCGGCGAACAGGCTCAACGCGGCCAGTACGAACTTCTTCATTGCGACGACTCCACAAGAACTGAGGGGGGCTATCCGACACGCCGCACCGGCCACAAGCCGGCGCGGTCATATCGACGGAGAGGAAGTGCCTTGCGTGGCGATTACACTCCCTAGACTACACCACGTCAACTGAAAAGCGGATGAGTTTCCTGGAGCGGTTTGCGATTCCCGCTCCCGCTCTTCATCCGGTATTATGAACACGCGATTCGCGCGGGAGTTTCGTCGTCGCCAAAGGAATTCCGTCATGCGTTCCCACCCCGCCCCGCCCCGTCGGTTCGCCGCCGTCGTTTTGGCCGCCGGCCTGCTCGCCCTGGTCGGCCGCGGCGAGGACGAGGAGCCGAACCCGAAGAAGCCGACCAAGACAATCGTCGTCGAGGACGACCCGGTGGCGGGCAACCCCCTCGCCCTGCCGGACATCGCCCGTGCCGCTGCCGCCATCCCGCTGCACCCGCGACTGAAGACGTTCTACTCGGGCTTCGTCACCGCCTACGACCGGCTGAACGACACCGCCAACCGCAGCGAGCGGGTCGCCCCCGTGCCGCTGTTGTGGGGGAAAGACAAGTTCCCCAACCCGTTCGGCGTGTTCGTCCTGACCGACGGGGTGCCGGCCGCGGACACGCTCGCGGTGCAGGTGACGAGCGTTCGCGCGCTGGACCCGTTCGAGCGGTTGGCCCTGGACGCCGTGGAACAGTTGCTGAAGCCGCCGGCGTCCGCCCCCCCGGCCGAGACGGCCCCGTTGCCGGATCGCCTGGCCGCCGCCGAGCGGTTGCTCACGCAGGTGACGTTCTTCCATGAGTCGGCCGTCGAACGGAACGAGCGGCGGGGGACGGGGTGGGACGGGCTTCGGACGGAGTTGGCCGCGAAACTCGCCGACATCCGGGTGCGGCTGCTGGAAATCGCGGCGGAAGAGAAGGACTGGGCCAGGGTGCGCGCGCAACTGGCCCGCTTCACGGTGCGATACAAGGCCCAGCCGGACATCCTGCGGACGATGGCCGCCGTCCGGTTGCGGGAGGCCGAGCCGCTGGCCGCGTCCGCCCGCCCGCTCGACCTGGAGCGGGCCCGCGAGCTGCTGTCCGAGTTCGACAGCCGGTTCCCGAACGCCGGCGACGCGGTCGCCACCAGGGTCCGCACCGCCCTCGCGGCGAAGGCCCGCGCCCTGCTGGCCGAAGCCGATCAACTGGCCAAGACCGACCCCGCCCAGGCCCGCAACCTGCTCCGCGCGGTGGAAGGGTTGGACCCGGACAACCCCGACCTCCGCAAGCAGCAGCGGGAACTTCGCGGCGGGTCCGCCGCGCTCGTCGTCGGCGCGTGGCGATTGCCCGAGCGGATGTCCCCGGCGACCGCCCGCTTCGACAGTGAGAAACAGGCCGTCGAGCTGATGTTCGAGGGGCTAACCGACGCCCTCCCGGACGAGAACCTGGGCGTCCGCTACCGGCCGGTGCTGATCGCCGGCAAGCCGGGCGTCTCCCCGCTGGCCCGCGACGTGACGCTCGTCGGCAACGCCGAGTGGGCCGCGCCCGGTCGCGGGTTGTTCGACGCCGGCGATGTCGATGGCACCCTGAAACTGCTGCGGGCGCGGCGGGAACTGCCGTCGGCCGAAGCGGTGGCGTGGTTGGCCGACCCGGAGACGGACCCGGCCGAACCGAACCGGGTCCGCGTCCGCCTGTCGCGGGGCCACCCCGACCCCCGGCAACTGCTGACGGTGAAGATGCTCCCGGCCAAGTGGTTCCAGGAGAAGAATCGGGCGGCCGACGACGCCGAGTTCGCGGCCAAGCCGTTCGGCACCGGGCCATACAAACTGGAGCCTGTCACCCGCGTGCCGAACGCGCCGCCGCCGGACGTGGTGTTCACCGCGAACCCGTCGTACTTCCGCCGCCCCGGCCGACAGGCGGAGCCGTTCATCCGCGAGATCCGCTTCGTCGATCTCACCCGCGCGGCGTACGACCGGCCGCTCGACCCGGTGGCGGAACTGAAGGCCGAGCGGGTGCAGATCGTCCCCGACTTCCCCACCCGCGACTACGACCGGTACGCCCAACTGGCGAACGCCACCGTCGCCACCGCCGCCGTCAACCGCCGCATCCACCTGCTGGCGTTCAACCTCCGCGACCCCCGCGTGCGGTCCGCCGACCTTCGCCGGGCCATCTTGCACGCGGTGGACCGGGAGAAAGTGTTGACGGACGTGTACCGCGCCGGGAAGCCGGAGTTCCACAAGCCGCTCGCCGGGCCGTTCCCCGTCGGCAGTTGGGCCGAGGGGAAGTCGCCGCCGGGCGTCGCCGACCCGCTGTTCAACCGCGACCTGGCCGCCGGGCTGTTCGGCCGGGCGAAGGCGGCCGAGAGCCTGGAGTTGCTCTACCCGGCCGACGACGCCCAGGCGAAACAGGCGTGCGAGGCCATCGCCCAGCAGGTGGCGTCCGCCTCCGAGAACCGGGTGAGATTGGTTCCGGAGGGGGTGCCGCCGCGCGAGTTGTTCAAGCGGGTGGAGGCCGAACACCGGTTCACCGTCGCGCTGCTGGCGCACGACTACCACGACGACTGGTACCCGCTGGGGCTGGCCGCCCTGCTGGACCCGGACGCCGCCGGCCCGAACGGGCGGAACGTGACCGGCTTCGGCCTGAAGCCGACCGCGCCCACCGCCGCCGACGACACCCTCGTTCAGCGATTGACCGACGCCACCCGCACCCGCGACTTCACCGGCAAGCTGAAGCCGCTCGCCCACGACATCCACAAGCGGTTCGCCGACAGCGTGCCGTTCGTCCCGCTGTGGCAACTGGACCGGCACGTCGCCGTGTCGAAGAAGGTGCGGATCCAGTTCGACGGGTCGGCCGAGGCCGTGCCGCTGAAGCAGCTCGATCCGACGCCGCTGTTGCAGAACGTCAGCCGCTGGCGGATCGAATGACGCCGGGCGGTCACTGCGGATTCATGTTCGGCTGGAACGGCTTGCTGCCGAGGATGCGGTCGTTCTCGATGGCCTGGCACCCGGTGCCCGCCACCGCGACGACGACCGCCAGGACGAGCAGGAGACGGAGGTGGCGCACGGGGATCGCCCTCGCGGGAATGCCGACGGTCAGGTTGGGGTCGCGTCGGATACCCACGGTGCGGCTGCCCGGCAAGTGCATTCCGCTCGCGGGTCAGGGCCATTCTCCGTTTTTTCGGGTGGCCGACTCTCTCCGAGAGTCGGTGCGTCGCAAGAGTCGCTCTCTCGGAGAGCGACCCACCCGAACGACCGGATCCCGGAATGGCCCTGTGAGCAGTCCTGCCGCATTATCACTCCGCGTGGAAACACACGAAGCGGGCGGGTAAGATACGGTGAGTCGGACCGTTTCCCCGTCACCCACCACTCGAGGCCCGCCATGCTCACGCTGCCGTTCCGGTCGCTGGCCGCTCTCGCCGCCGCCGGATTCCTGTCCGCCGCCGTCGTCGCCGCCCCCGTCCCGCCGCCGCCCACCGAGGCCGAGTTGAAGGCCCAGGCGCTGAAACTCAACGACCTGACCGAACTGCCGCGGATGGACGAGGCGCTGAAGAACATCCTGAAGGACAAGGCGACCGCCAAGCTGCTGGTGGCCACCGCCGTGAAGATGCAGGCCGAGGCGAAGGAGAAAGACAAGCCGTTCAAGTTCGGGGCGGCGCTCATCCTCGGCAAGGTGGCCCACAACCTGCGGCAGTACGACGCCGCCGAGACGTTCTACAAGTTCTGCGACGAGACCGCGACCCAACTGGAGAACCCGGCCCGCATGGCGCAGGCGTATGAGGCCCTCATCGACCTGTACTGGGACCAGAAGAAGTTCGACGCCGTCACCGCCGTGTGCGAGCGGATGCTGGCCACCGACGGCGGCAAGGAGTTGGAACTGGCGAAGATGTACGCCATCGAGAAGATGATCCAGGGCAAGGCCCGCGCCGGCGACGCCGACGCCGCCCTCCGGCTGATCGGCCAAGTGTACAAGGCCGGGTGGTACCGCCTGCAAATGGAAGGGTACGTGTACCGTGAGTCGGGCAAGCTGGACAAGGCGTTGGAGACTTACTCCAAGGTGGTCGAGGAGCTGGACGACGCCCCCGGCCTGGACAAGGAGCAGAAGGACCGGCTCAAGAAGAACACACGGTACGTCATGACCGGCATCCACGTCGATAACAACGAGCTGGACAAGGCCGCCGGAATCTTGAAGGAGCTGATGAAAGAGGACCCGGAGAACGCCACCTACCCGAACGACCTGGGGTTCGTCTGGGCCGACCACGACAAGAACCTGGAAGAGTCCGAGAAGCTGATCCGCAAGGCGCTGGACCTGGACAAGGTCGCCCGCGAGAAGCTGCTCGAGGAGAAGAAGATCGACGCGGAGACGGCCAAGAAGCGGAACGCCGCCTACGTCGATAGCCTCGCCTGGGTGCTGTTCAAGCAGAAGAAGTACGCCGACGCGAAGAAGCAAATGCTGGAGGCGGTCGAGGACGACGACCAGTCCCAGAGCCTGGAGATCTGGGACCACTTGGCCGACATCCACATGGCCCTGGGCGAGAAGAAGGAGGCCATCGCCGCGTGGCAGAAGGCGCTGCGGCTGCCCGACCAGTCCTCCCGCGACCTGGACCGCCGCAAGAAGATCACCGCCAAGCTGACCAAGGCCGGCGGCAAGCCGCGGAAGGAAGACTGAACAGCGAGGACGGGTCGCCCGAACCGACGAACACCGGCCACGCGGCCGGTGTTTTTGCGTAACGGCGGACACGGTGTGCCCGGCCGCGGAACCCGCGTGGCGGCCGCACCGATGGCAGTGGGACATTTTCCGCCAAAATTCCCCGTCCGCCGCGAACCTTGATCGGCAATCCCTCGTCTGAGTGGGGAACCGACGAAGAGGTTCGCCCGGTCGGTTCGTTGCTTTTACCGGAGATTCGCGCAAGACCTCTCGTCAAGTGGCGAATCCCTGGTATGATCCGACACCGTTTCCATCACCCCGAACCCGTTTCTTTCCCCTAACGACGGCAGCGTCGCCCGAAAAACCCACCGAGCGCGGAACCACTCCCGCTCCAACGTCCGCCGGAGGTGCCCGATGAGCACGACCAAACTCACCCTGACGACCGTGACCGGCCTGAAGCGCGAACTCGCGTTCCAAGCCCAGGTCCTGCGCACGGGTACGGGGTTGGTGGTCGCCACCGAACCGCCGGCGGACTTCCTGTCCCGGAAGCACTTCTCGCTTCCACTGCCGATCCCGGAACCCAATCCGGGGGCGCGGGCGGACCAGGGAGATCGCGACACGCGATCTCCGGGCCTGTCCGGGTCACCGACCAGTTCGGTCGGCAGAGGTTCTGGTGCCACGGCCTGTCGAAACGGCCGGACCACCCACCCAAGGTTCGCCAGCCCCACACCCGCGTGCGTCCGCGACTACCAATCGCCCGCCGCGGACCAAGGCCGCGTGAACCCGTGTGCCACGTCGAGTCATCGACGCTGGCAACCGGTGGCAGTCCGACGTTCGACGGCCGGCATGTGAGGTGACGACCGGTCCACAGCCACGCCACTGCGCCTGATGTCCGCACCGACGCCGGAGGGCTTGCGCCTCCCGGCCGAGAGTGAACCCCAGCAGCCGTGCCCTTGATTGTGACCGGTCGTCGCTCCGCGACCAGACCACGAAGTCCCCAGTCAACACCGTGCCAGCGAGTCGGGCGAACCGCCCCCGACCCGGCGCACCCGCGACCGATGCGTGCCCACCGCACGCCTCGCCGCGGCCGTGCCGCCGTGGTCCGAACGGTTCCGCCTTCCCGTCCCGCTGTCACACATTGCGACCGCCCCGCCGCGGTACGTCCCGTTGAGTCCGCCGACGATCCGGCACCGAGACCGAACCCAGTTCGGTCGGCAATCGGTGCGGTCGCGCGGCCCGACGGCGACCCCGCCCGGTTCGTAGACGGACGCCGGCCCCCCTCGCACTGATCCGGGGGTGCCGCCCGCCTCGCCGGCAGCGCGGTTCGGCCGCCCGACACCACCACACCAGGATCGGGACAGGACTCCGACCATGAGCTGGACTGAGATCACCGTCCTCGTGGACCAGGCCAAGACCGGCGACCGGACCGCCTACGGCGAGCTGGTCACCCGCTTCCAGAACAGCGTGTACGCGATGGCCCTGGCCCGCACCCGCGACCCGAACGAGGCGCAGGAGCTGGCCCAGGAAGTGTTCGTGCACGCGATGCGGAAGTTGCCGCAACTGCGGGACGCCCGCTGCTTCGCCGGCTGGTTGCGGCGGATCACCGCGCGGATGGCCATCAACCGCGCCACCCGCCGCGGCCCCGCCTTCGGGACGGACCCCGAAATCCTGGACGCCGTCGCCGGCGGCGGCAAGGCCCCGGAGCACGAGTTGGAAGTGAACGAGGCGAAGGCCGAGTTGCACGCCGGGTTGAAGCGGCTGAAGGCGATGGACCGCGAGACGCTGGAAGCCTTTTACCTCCGGGGCCAGAGCCTGGAGCAGATGGCCAGCGAGTTCGAGGCCCCCGTCGGGACGATCAAGCGGCGGTTGCACGTCGCCCGCCACCGGTTGAAGGAAGTGCTGACGGGGACCGCCGACCCGCACACCGCCGACGAGCTGTTAGCCGTTTAAGGACGTGACAACACCACGGCACCGGCGGGATCGCCGCTGCCGATCATCCGACACCGGCCTAATTGGGCCGGTGTCCCTTTTATCCCCTTCACCGGCCCGGTGCCGGTGTCCGACATACGCCACCCGCGCCGGCCCTGGGGTTCTATCCCAACGGTCGGCGCGGCGGCGCGCGCTGGTATCCGGGAACCCCGCTCACGTCGGGAGGCGGTGCGGGTTCATGTCGGCGACCCGCAGGCTTTCAACATCGCGGCCAGCGGTTCCGGATCGGCCAAACGGTGATCGGTCCCGACCTCGATGAGCGTTGCGCCGCTGGCGAGTGCCAATTCCTCGCTGTCGGCGAACGGGATCGCGTCATCGGCGCGGCTGTGCAGGATGACGGTGCCGGGTTTGACCGACTTCGCCGTCCCCCACTTCTTCCACGCCGGGCAGAGCAGGACGAGCTTCGCGGTCCCGCTGTCGATGTTCACCGCGACCGCCCCGCCCCGGCTCGATCCGACGACGACATGTGGCTGATGTCGGTCGAACTCCGCCTGCGCGATGCGAACCGCGCCGGCGAAGTCCTCGTCCGGGAGCGCCGGGTTGATGACCTCGTGTCCGAGCGCGGCCAAGTGGCTCGGCTTCACGCCACCGGGCACCGACTTCCAGCCGTGCAGAAAGAGAATTTTCACGCGGGACTCCGTGGGGCGAGATCGGCGAAGACGCCCTCGTGATCGGTCACGCCTTTGCCGTTGACGGTCGGGATGTCCCACCCGCCGACCGGGGATTGGCTCTCGAACCCACTCCGCTCGATACAGATGTGGTCGATCCTGGGTCGGCCAAGGCGTGGACAGTCGCCTTGAGTCAGGCATGCCAGATTCAGAAGGTTGAATGCGTCGGACAACGCGGCCTCTCCCACTCTCGAACCGAAGTACGTCGCATATGGGAGAGACTGGTTGAAGTCACCGGCGACGACGAATGGACACTCCGGCAAACCCCGTTGCAGTTCCACCCACGACTCCGCCTGTTCGGAGACGGCGTCCCGGAAGTCGTTCGCAGTCGGCCATAGTTTGTCACCATTCCACGGCAGCACGGTGCCGACGATCGTGATGGGGTGGCCGTCCGCGACGTGGATTCGGCAGCACGCTTGCCGATCGGCCTGCGCGCCCGACGTGAGTTGTGTCGCGGCGAGCGATGACTTCCTCCAGATGGCGACCCAGCGCCGGGTTGGCTGGCGAATCAAGTCGGTGGCGGTCTCGCTTTCCGCAGCCAAGGCGTACCCCGTCCCAGGGAAGAAGTTCGTCCACGTTTCGGTGAGTACCCAGACATCGGCATCGACGGATGCCATCGTCTCACGGAAGGCCGTTTCTCGCGCCGGGGTCAGGGAGCGGAGGGATTCGACGTTCCAGGTGGCGATTCTCATGCCGAGCGGTCCAGTCTGGTTGACCAGTGTTGAAGTTCAACTCCGTCCCGAGCCGGCGGATCGCCCCATCGGGCAGTCGCGGGGGCGCGGGCGGGTCGGCGGCCACGAGGACGACCGCCGTGGCAACGAGCAGACCCAGACCGAGACCACGAATGCGTTGGGACACGAAGGCACCCTCCTAACCCGATGACGTGAACGCCGAGCCTGCACAGTATCCCGCCGGGGCAACACTGTGCAAGGAATTTGGACGGGTCGTAGGCACCCACCACCCCTCACCCGCCCCGGAACCGGGCCGGCGGCCGGCGTGCGGGCGCTGACGGGCAGGGGGCGGGAAAGCGACGGGATGCCGGACGTGCGGACGCGGGCGGAGCCGAAGCGACGCGACGCGCGGCCTCCGGGCGACGAGCGGCGGGAGGAGCAGGCGGCCACGATGGCTTCCTCGGGTAGGCCGATGGGCAGTGGAAGCGATTTTACCGCGAGCGGTCCGGCGTGCAATCGAACCGGTCACCGGCGAGCGTTCACACCGGTTGTCGCGCTAACGATGCATCCACGATGTGCCGGATCAAGTCCTGATAAGACACGTCTGCCGCCTTCGCGATCAGGTTCAGGTCGCTGGTGATGGGGTTCAAGCCCGGCAGCGGGTTCACTTCCAGGAAGTACGGGGTGCCGTCGGCAGCGACGCGGAAGTCGAGGCGGGCCACATCCCGACAGCCGAGCGCGTCGTAGGCGGTGAGGGCCGCTTCCTCCAAAGCGCGGAGGACCACCGAAGGCAGCTTCGGCGGGCACTCGTAATCGACCATCGCCTCGTAGTTCCGCTTCACTTCCAGGCTGTAGACGAAGTGCGGGGTCGGCTGCTTCG
>JBBRUO010000099.1:0-13424 GCA_038247725.1 Gemmatales bacterium | reverse complement strand
GGCATGAAGCGCGAGTTGCGCGCGCACGAGCACTACGAAAAGCCGTGCGACGCCCGTCGCCGGAAAGAAGCCGGTCGCAAGCGGGCGATGGCCAAAGCCGCGTCCCTGGCCAAGGTGTAACGCGATAAACGCGCGGGCGGGCGTGACCGGTCGAACTGGATCAGTTCGGCCGGTCACGCCCGCTCGCGCGTTTATCGCGTTAAACCTTGGCCAGGGACGCGGCTTTGGCCATCGCCCGCTTGCGACCGGCTTCTTTCCGGCGACGGGCGTCGCACGGCTTTTCGTAGTGCTCGTGCGCGCGCAACTCGCGCTTCATGCCGCTCCGCTCGATCAACTTCTTGAACCGCCGGAGGGCGGCCCCGATATGCTCTTGGTTGTGCAACCGCATCTTCAGGCCCATGCCGTCTCCTCGTCGAAAGGTGTGAGGGTGGTTACGAAAAAATACCCCCATTTTACCTGGGAGGTATCGGTAATTCGGTTACCAGTCGTCAATATAGCATGTGCCGCCATCTCCGCTACCCCCTCCGGCGGAGTTTGGGGTGCGGCAGCGGATTTTGGCGAACCCGGCCCGCAAGGGCCCTGGGGTTGGGTTTCAAGGGCGACTTAGAGATTGAAGGCGGGGCGTCAGCAAATCGAGGGCGATGTCGGGGAAGGCGGTCATCTCGCGGGTGGCGGCTTGGCACGCTCGGGTGGTCCGTGTTCCGCAGCCGGTAAGACGGTCGAGTAGGCAAGGGCAGGCGTGGACGACCTCCAGACGAAAAGGCCGAGCCGATACCCACTTCACCCAACTTTGCCAACCTCAACCAATGAGTCGCTCTGGATCCATCCGCTTCTTGCTTGACACCCGTGGAGCCGACGGTATCTCCGGGTCGGCTCCACGCTCGCGCCCTGGGGAGGGTGTGCGGCCGGGGGCCGCGAACACTCGGACACACAAGGGGGAAACCGGATGCGAACTCTGTTCGGCCTGATAACGGCCGTCGCGGTAGTCGGGGTGAGCGTGGGGGCAGCCCAGGCGCAGATCAAGTCGAAGCCCATCGACACCCAGGCCCTGGTGGTGCGGCCGGTGGACGCCGCCACGGGTCTCATTGGTGGCACCGTCCGGTTCGTCAGCCGGGTGACGGCCGACGCCCTCGACAACAGCGCGCTCCTGCGGACGGTGAACAACCTGTTCGGCACCAACACGACCCCGCCGCCGAGCACCCAGGGCGGCCTCAGCCCACTGCCGCACCCCAGCCAGTACCAGTCCAGCTACTACCGCAGCGCGATCCAACCGGTGATGCCGTCGTACCAGATTCTCCGCCGCTAAAGCGGGGGACCGGGCACCGACGGCGGTGCCCGATTTCGCGTTCTATCCTGTCGGCATGATCCCGCGCATCCTGTTGCTGCCCGCCGTCGGCCTGCTCCTCGCGGCGACGGTTCCCGCGCCTCCCGACCACGCCGGCGACCCGCCGCGGTCGTTCTTCGAGTCGCGCGACTTCGTCGAATACTGGTCCGCCGCGCGAGTGCTGGCCGCCGGCGGCGACCCCTACGACGCGGCCCAACTGTTGCCGGTCCAACGGGTGGCGACGGGCGAACCGGACTTGAAAGAAGTGGTCAGCCTGTGGACGCCGCCGTGGACGCTGCCGGTGTACCGGCCGTTCGGGTTCGAGCCGTTCGCCGTCGCGCGGTCCGTCTGGCTCGCCCTGCAACTCCTGCTGATCGCCATCTCCGTGGAACTCCTTTGGCGGACATACGGCGGGCCGCCCGGTCACGCCGCGTGGCTGCCGCAACTCTTGGCGGTCGGCTTCGCACCGGTGTTCTGGACGCTCTTCTTCGGTCAAAACACGGGCATCCTGCTGCTCGGCGTGAGCGGCTTTCTGTACTTCCGCACCCGCGAACGGCCGTACCTTGCCGGGGCGTTCGTCGCCCTGACCGCGCTGAAGCCGCACGTTCTCGCGGTGTTCGGCGTCGTGCTGGTGCTCGACGCGGTGACGAGATCCGGCCGCAAAACGCTGACGGCGGGTGTCGCGGTGATCGCCGCCGGAGCGGTCGCGGCGGCGGTGCTCCACCCGCACATCTTTGAGCAATTCCTGGCCGCGCTCCGGAAGCCGCGGACGCCGGAGGCGATCCCGCTATCGGAGTGGCAGGTGCCGTTACTGTCGTACCACGTCCGTCTGGCGGTGGACGCCGGGGCGTTCTGGGTGCAGTTCATCCCGTGTCTGCTGGGGTGTGCCGTCGCGGTGCCGTACTACTGGCTCCGCCGACGAACGTGGGACTGGCGGGCGGAACTACCCCGCTTGGTCCTCGCGTCGGTGGTCCTGGCCCCCTACGGCGGGTGGATGTTCGACCTGACGGTGTTGCTGGTGCCGGTGATCGCCGGAGGAGCGCGGGTGACGAAATCCGAGGTCGGTCTGGTGCGAATGGGTTTCGCGGCGGGGTTCGTCGTCCTGTTCCTTGGCGGGATTCGGCTTCAGAAGCTGCACGAATTCCTCTGGTTCGCGCCGGCGGTCGCGGCGCTTTGGGCGATCCTGGAATGGGTGCGGGTGACGGCGAAAGTGGAACGAGCCGACCGGCCGAATGCGGAACCGGCGGGCGGAATTCGCGTCTCATTGTCACCGTCGGTGCCCGCGCGGCCGTAGAATTTTCAACACCCTCCTCCCGTCCCGGAGTCTGCCATGAAGGTCCGTCTGCTGTCCCTGCTCGCCCTGATGACCGGTCTCGCCGTCGCCGCCGACAGTCCGAAGGACGCCGAGAAGTCGAAGGAGGCGCTGCAAGAGTTGGGCGAATTCATCGGCCAGTGGAAGTCCAACGGCGAAGGCAGCGTGGACGGCAAGCCGGCCATCTGGAAGGAGACGTGGGAGTTCGGGTGGAAGTTCCCCAAGGACGCGCCCGCGTTCATCCTGGTGAAGATCGCTGACGCCAAGTTCTTCAGCCAGGCCGAGGTGCGGTACGACGTGGCCAAGAAGCAGTACACCGCCACCGTCACCGACAAGGCCGGCAAACCGCAAGAGTACACCGGCAAGCTGACGCGGGGCAAGTTGCTCCTGGAGCGGAAGGACGCCAAGACCGGGGACGTTCACAAGATCGCCGTGAACACCGCCGCCCGCGGGATCCGGCTGATCGCCGAGTACGAGGTGCAGGCCGGCGGCAAGGGGTTGGCCGACACCGTGTACAAAGTCGCCGGCAACAAGGAGGGCGAGAGCTTCGCCGGCGGCGGCGGCAACAAGAAGGAGTGCATCGTCACCGGCGGGCTGGGTACCATCGGGGTGTCGTTCCAGGGCAGCACGTACTACGTCTGCTGCTCCGGGTGCAAGGAGGAGTTCGACGCCAACCCGAAGAAGTACATCGACGCGGCCAAGAAGAAGTGACGGGACTTCGGAACGGCGAGGCTCCCGCCGAGTTGCACAGATGGCTCGGTGGGAAGCCCTCCCCCTCCCAAAAAAGTCCGTGGCCGCGTCACAAGCCGAGAAAGAGCTCCGTGACGGGCACGGTTAACCCAGGGAACACCGCCTCGCCGTCGAGCGACTCCGTCGCCGTCCTCCGCGAGGCGGTCCCGTCCGGCCGGTACACGTACACCACTTTCGTCAGCGGGTAGATGACCCACACCAGTCGCACCCCGGCCCGCAGGTATTCGTCGAGTTTCTGCTCAAGTGCGACGGCCTCGTCGTTCGGCGACACCACCTCGGCCGCAAAATCCGGGGCGAGTTTGCCGTTCCCCGTCGGCACTTTGCTCGGCATCCGCCCCTTCGCCACGAACGACACGTCCGGCTTCCGGATCAACTTCGGCTGGTCGGCGAACAATTGGTAGCCACCTTCCGATCCCGCCACCGTCCCAAGTCCGGCTCGAAGGACATGAGTGGTGATTGCTTGCTGGAGGAGGTTCGTCACGATCGAGGCTTCGAGGCCCATGTCCGGTTTCTCCACCCAAGTTCCGTGGATCAGTTCGTACCCCTTCCGGTCCTCGTCGATGGGATCACGCGGCGGCAGGGCCTCGCCGCCGACTTCGTCGGTCGCGTCCCACTCGTCGCGACGGTCGGTGTCATTCAGGGTGGCGGTCGGGTCGAGCATGGCGGTTCTCCGTTCGGGACAGCACCAGTATAATCGCGGACCCGGAATTGATACACTCCACTGGAGTCGAATGGGTGTCCGAGAACCGTCCCCGGCGGGCGTCGCTGAATTGGAAATGACGCCGCCGTGCCACCCCACCACCACCGCAGGAGAACCACCGATGGCCGAGGAAACGACGACCGCGATCCCGCCGACCGGCCCGACCGGCCAGCCGATGCAGGTGTCTGTTCAGGTGGACGTGTCCAAGATGGACACCGTTTACACCAACTTCTTCCGCCTGTCGCTCAGCAGCAGCACGGAGGAAATCCTGATGGACGTCGGCCTGCACACGGGCATCATGGTGCCCGGCGGGATGGAACCGATCACCATGACGCACCGGCTCGTGATGAACCCGTTCGTCGCCAAACGGCTGATCGACAGCTTGCGGCAGATCGTCAACCGCCACGAGGCCGCCTTCGGGGCCATTGAGGTGGACCCGCAGAAGCGGTTGCGGGGCACCCGCCCGCCGGGGTGAGGGGTTCAAATGGTTCCAGAGGCTTCCGCCCCTGGATTCCTTTGACAGCCGCCCGCCGTTGCGAGTAATACACGCCATGAGGATTCTCCACACCGCCGACTGGCACCTGAACGACCGGCTCGGCCGCATCGACCGCACGGATGACCTCAGAGCCGCCGTCGAGCGGGTCGGGGTGGCTTGCAAGGAACAGGTGGTGGATGTCCTCGTCGTCGCCGGCGACCTGTTCAGCGAGCTGGCCCGGCCGGACGCCCTCCGCGAGACGATCCACCACTGGCAGGACGTGTTCGCGCCATTCCTGGAAGGCGGCGGAACCATCCTCACCCTCACCGGCAACCACGACAACGAGAACTTCTGCCAGACCCTTTGCCACGCGATGGGACTGGCCGCGCCGACCGTCGGCAAGCCCGGCGAGGTGGTACCGCCCGGCCGCCTGTACCTGGCCGCCGACCCCACGTTCCTCCGACTGCAAGACCCGCGCGGCGGGTTCGACGTGCAATTCATGCTGATGCCGTACCCCACCCCGACGCATTATCTGAAGGGCGAAGCCGGGCAAAAGTACGCCAACCCCGAAGACAAGAATAAGCTGCTGGTGCGGGCGTTCGAGGACACCATTCAACAGTTGCGCGGGCACCCGAAATACGACACCGCCACCCCGGCCGTGTTGTGCGCCCATGCCAACGTGTACGGGGCCGTGGTGGGCAAGTCGCTGTTCCGCATGAGCGAGGCGGAAGACGTGGTGGTGAACGGGGAGACGTTCGCGGACCAGTTCGCCTACGTCGCGCTCGGTCACATCCACAAGCCGCAGGCGCTCGGGCATGACCACATTCGGTATTCGGGCAGCATCGAGAAAATGGACCTGGGCGAGCAGAACGACCACAAGTCGGTGACGGTGTTCGAGGTCGGGCCGGCCGGCCGCAGTGGGGACATCGCGCAACTGCCGCTGCCGTCCACGCCGGTCTACGAGCTAATGGTCCGCGACCCGGATTTTGATATCCCGCGATTGAAGGAAGAGTACGCCGGGGCGGAACGAGACTTGGTGAATCTGCATATCACCTATACCGCCGGGAAGCATAACCTGGAAGAAGTGTTGCGCGAACTCGGCACCCTGTTCCCCCGCTGGTACGCCCGCGACTGGACGGAGACCTCGCAACTCGGCGCGACCCTCGCACCCGGCGTCGCCGACCGCGGGAAGAGCTTCGCCGAGACGGTGCGGGACTACCTGTCGCAGGAGTTACTGGCGCACCCGGAAACCGACAAGGACGAACTGCTCCGCCTGACGGACGAACTGATCGGGAGTTTGGAAGAGTCGTGAGCCGTGAGCCGTGAATCCAAACAAGAGGAACGCGGATGACGCGGACTCCGACGCGGATGAAGGCAGGATCAAGAAGAAGAAAAAAATCTTGGTTTGATCCCGGCTTTGATCCGCGTCATCCGCGTTCCTCTTAATTCCTTGTCCGAGTCGAATCAATCATGATTCCTTTCCGTATTAAGCTGTCCGGGTTTCTCTCCTATAAGGAAGAGCAGGAGGTGCGGTTCGGCGGCGCGCCGGTGTGGATGCTGGCGGGCACGAACGGGTCGGGCAAGTCATCCGTATTCGACGCCGTCACCTACGCCCTGTTCGGGCACCACCGGGGCGGCAGCCAGAACGCGGCCGAGTTGATTAACAAGGAGAGTAGCGCTCTCGCCGTCGAGTTCGATTTCAAGCTGGACGGCCGGCTGTTCCGCGCCAAACGGACACTCCGCCGCAGCCAAAAGGGCGCGATCTCCGGCACGCAACAGATGTTCGCGCTGCCCAAGGACGCGGGCGACGACGCCGACGAGTGGGAGGCCGTCGAGGACACCACCAAGAAAGTGGACTTCGATAAGTGGGTTCATGAACATGTGGGGTTGGATTACGAAATCTTCACGTCGTCCGTGTTGCTGTTGCAAGGTAAGGCGGAGAAGCTGCTGGATTCCAAGCCGAGCGGCCGCGCGGAGGTGCTGGCCGGCATCGTCGATCTCGGCCGGTATCAACGGCTGCACGAGAAAGCGAACGCGAAGAAACTCGGCCTGAAGGGGCAACTCGACACACTCGCCGCGCAGATCGTGGGCGTGCCCGAAGTGTCGGAGATGGAGTACGTCGGCGCGACGTTGCGGATCGCCGAGTGCGAGCAGGCCCGCGCCGAAGTGCAGAAGAAGATCGACGACCTGTCCGCTTTGGAACTGCAAGCCCGACGGTGGGAAGACGCCGACGCCCGACACCGACAGGCCGAGGACAAGCTGAAGACGGCGGAGGCGCTCCTGACCGACGCCGTGCGGATCGAGTCGCGGTTCAACAAATTGTCCGAACTGAAGGCGGTCGTTCCGATCATCGGCACCGTCGCCGGCGCGCGACAAGATCTGCGAACGTCCGAAGGCGTGGCGAAGGAATTGGAGCGCCGCCGCGAGGAGGCGAAGCTGGCGCAAGCCGACGCCGACCAGTCGCGGGATCAAGCGAAGCGGCAACTCGCGCAGCACAAGCGAACCCTGGCCGAAGACGAGAAGAAGTTGGCCGAAGGCAACGCCCGGCTGCGGGTGTTGGCCGTCGTGCTGAACACCCTCCGCCTCGCGGCCGCCGCCGACGCCGACGTGAAGCGCCTGACGGACGAAGCCGCCGCGCAGCCGGCCGATCCGGAGGCCGATGTGCGGGCCGCGCAAGCCGCCGTGGACCGGCTGACCGAACTCGGCCGCGTGCTGCCCATACTGGAACGGCTCAACACCGAACGGCACGACCTGGCCCAGGCCCTTCGCAAGGAGCAGGAGGCCAACCGGCAGTTGGAGGAACTGAAGGCGAGCGGCAAGGCGAAGAAGGCGGAGCAGGACAAACTCACTCCCGAGCAGGCCGCCGCGAAGCAGGCCAAAACCGCCGCCGACGAGCAACTCGGCAAGGCGAAATCGCTGGTCGAGGTGGCCCAGGCCGCGCTCGCCGAGTTCGACACGCACGCCGGCGAGAAGACCTGCCGCTCGTGCGGTTCCCCCCTCACGGCCCAGCACTTCGCCGACGAAACGGCCAAGCGAGCGGCGGAACTGAAGCGGGCGGAACAGGCGCGGAAGGACGCCGTCGCGGCGGTGCAAGCGGCCACCGAGACGGACCGCGACCTCACGGATCGGCTGGCGAAACTGGCGACCCAGGTGGCCGACCTCCGCAGCGACTACGCGACCAAACAGGGCGAGGTGAAGCAAGCGGCCGACGACGCCAAGCGGTTGCTGTCGTCACTTCAGTTGCGGTACGCCGAACTGCCGGAGCCGTTCAAGTCGCGGATTTCGCCGGAGAAACCCACCGACTGGGCGACCACCACCTACCCGGAGCGGGACGAACTGGCGGTGCTGCGGCGCGACGTGGAGCAGTTCGACACCGCCCGCCGCGCGCTCCGCGCCGCCACCGACGCGCAAACGAAAGCCCGCGCCCTCCGCACGCGGCTGGACACCGCGACCGAGAACCTGACCGCACTCCGCGCGACGCTTCCGCCCGGCGACGCGCTCACCCTCCGTTCCGAACACGCCACCCTCTCCGCCGCCGAGACGACGCTGACCGCGACCATCCACGCACTGAAGAAGACCATCGAGACGACCGAGCGGGAGGCCGACAAGCGCGGCCGCGACGCGCACGACGCCGTTCACACGCTGACCGAGATCGCCGGCAAGTTGAACACGGAACAGGTGACGCAGAAGCACGCCACCGACACCATTGAACGGGCCCTGCGGGGGCTGCCCGACAAATGGCGCACCGCCGCCGAGAGTGCGGGCCTGGGCGAGTACGCGGCCTTCAAAGCGGAACTGGATGAGTTGATCGCCGAAGGAGTCGAGGCGAAGGCCAAGCAACTCGAACAGGCGCGGGCGAGCCTCGCCGCCCTGCGCGAGGACATTGACCGGCTCAGCGCCGAGGCCGCCGAGTTCCCGCCGGAGGCACGGCGGTCGCCGACCGACATCCGCGCCGAAGTGGTGGCCGCCCGCCAGGACCACGAGGACCGCGACCGCGACCGCCGCGAGGCGCAAAAGCACCGCGACAAGCTCGACGGACACCGCGAGCGCCGCGCGCAATTGGGGGCGGACACGCTCCGCCTGGACGGCGAACACAACCGCTACAAACTGCTCTCCGAACTGCTCGGTCGCGACCGCCTGCAACGGCATCTGGTCCGGCAGGCCGAGCGGCAGATCGTCGATTACGCCAACGCCGTGCTGGACCGGCTCAGCGGCGGGCAACTGTTTCTGAAGCTCGTCGGCGGCAGCGACGGCGCGGGCACCGAGCGGGCGCTGGACATGGAGTGCGCCAACCGCGTCACCGGCGGCGCGCCGATCAACGTGACTTTCCTCAGCGGCAGTCAGCGGTTCCGGGTGGCGGTCAGCCTAGCCCTGGCTATCGGGCAATACGCCAGCCGTTTGCACCGCCCCATCGAAAGTGTCATCATCGACGAGGGCTTCGGCTGCCTGGACCGGCAAGGCCGGCAGGTGATGATCCAGGAGTTGCAGAACCTCCGCGGGCACCTGAACTGCATCCTGCTGGTCAGCCACCAGGAGGAGTTCGCCGACGCCTTCAACGACGGCTACCGCTTCGAGCTGCACGACGGGGCCACGCGGGTGAGCCGATTTCAAAGATGAAGTGAGGGGAGGAATCAAAGAATTTGAACCGCCAAGACGCCAAGGGGCCAAGTAGACAAAGAAAATCTTGTTCTTTGTCTACTTGGCCCCTTGGCGGTTCAAATGGATTTCTCATTCCATCGGTTCGATCCCGAAGTCGCGGACGGGGAAGATCGGGCGGAAGTCGTCCCCCTTCTGGATCGTCCGTGCTTCGACGAGTCGATTGTTGCCTCGTTGCACACATCCCGCGACTCGGTTCGTGTACTACACTTCTGGCGGACACGGCCTCCCCTCTGGTGCCGCTGGGACTCCCATGTACCTGTTCTGCCCGAAGTGCCACGCCCAACACCCGGTCGCCGGCCGGTGCCCGAAGTGCAGCAGTCGGCTGCTCTCGCCTGGCGAGGCGGCGGACGCGCTGGCGGTGTCGATCCCGCCGCCGCCGGACCCCGTGGAGACCTCCTACGGCGGTCGCCTCGGCGTCGGGTGCGTGGTCGCGCTCGGCCTGCACTTGGCCCTCCGCGAGTGGACGACGGCGGCCCTCGGCCCCACCGGGGAGGCGACGGATCCGGTCGGGTTCGCTGTCGGCTACCTGCTCCGCCTGCTGACCGCCGGGGTCGGCGCGGTGATGGCCGGAGCCGGGCGGCGGCTGAACTTCAGCGGCGGCGCGGTCGTCGGCGGGGTGAGCGGGCTGGCGTGGCTGCTCGTGGACGGCTACCCGGCCGTCGTCGTGGACCCGCTCCGCGGCGGGTTGGTCGGGGTGATCGCGGTCGCCGCCGGGCTGGTGGCGATGGCGGCCGGGCAGGTGTGGCCCGAACCGGTGGTGATCCCGGAAACGCCGTCCCCGCGCGGCAGTTCGCTGATGGGGCTGAAGCCGACCGATGGCAAGCGGCGAACCGGCCGGCCGACCCGCTGGGTGCAGGTGACGGTGGCCGCGGTGTTGGCCGTCGTCGGGATCGCGGCGGCGGAGACGCTGCGGGCGTCCCTGCGGGAGTTGCCGGCGGGACTCGTACAACTGGGCGGCCCGTCGGCGGTCGGCCGCGTGGACTTCCAACTGACGGTCATCGCGGTGGTGGTGGCGGCGGTGATGGCCGGGGCCGGGTCGGGGGCCGGGCTGCGTCACGGAGTCATTGCCGGGTTCCTCACCGCCGTCGGCGTGATCGTCCTCCGATCGGTGTCGGCTGAGGACGCGCTACCGGGCGTGGACTGGCTGGCCGAGAAGACGTGTTCGCCGGACACGTCGCCGCGCAACGTCGAACTGGTTCTCGCCACGCTCGGGTTCGCCGCGATGGCCGTCGGCGGCTGGCTCGGCGGACAGCTCTTCCCGCCGCTCCGGCGGAAGCCCAAGACCCGCCACGAGCGGTATTGAGGACGCGCGAGCCGCCGGGCCGGGTCACCCCACGTCCACCTTCACGCCGAGTTGTTCCAGGATCGTCAGCAAGGCCGGTAGATGTTCCTCGTCCACCGAGATCGCCTTCGGGCCGAGGCGGTCGGCCACCAGCGGGCGGGTGGTCGGCCACTGGAACAGCCCGTCCACGGCTTCGGCGTTCGGCAGTCGCAGAACGGTCAACTGGGTGACGTGCGAGGCGGGCATGACGGCGGCCAGGGCGAACAGCCGGCCGGGGGCGGGCATCCGCTCGCCGGTGCGGGTGACGAACCACCCGTCGAGTTCGTCCATCGAGGTGCCGACGGTGGCGCGGCGGATGCTCTCCGGGGTGAGGCGGAACCGCCGCGGGCCGGTCGGCTCGTCCGGGATCGGGTCGGCGAGGCGGCCGACCTCGGCGTCCAGCAGCAGGTCGGCGAGGCCGGCGTCCACGGCCAGGGTTACGCCGTCGTCGGCGACCGTCACGCACCGGCTCGGCTTGGCGTCGTAGTCGCGGTTGCCGGTCAGCCGCAGGTGCTTGAACTCCGGGTCGCCGCCGTCCGCGCACACCCCGATGCGGTCCGTCACCTTCACCGCCACGATGCCCCGCGCCACGGCCGCGTCCAACTCCGCCGACGTCTGGAACTCGACCAGCGTGGCGGCGGTGTACACGGTGATGCGGTCCCGCTTGTTCGCCCACCGTTGCAGAAGGTCGGCGACGGCCGGCGGCACCGGGCGGGTGGCGTGCTGGTTCAACGTCTGGAGGATGCCGGCGAGCGTCTGCCCGGCTTCCAGCGCGCGGTACGTCTGCTCCGGAGTCAGTTCCAGGGTGCAGGCCGCGCCGAGCGCCTTCCACCGGGCGAAGCGGGTCAGCTTGGAAATCAACTGTGGGGTCAATCCCTGGCGGAAGGCCAGCAGTTCAGCGTTCGGCTGCACCAGCAGCGCCTGCGGGAACGGCGGCGGTTCGGCCGGCTTCGGCCCGCCGGCGAACAGCCACCGGCCGAGGTCGGACAGCCGCACATACCACCCGCCCCGGTCGATCACCTCGACCAACCGCAGCGGGTACGCCACCCCCAACAGGTACGCCTCGACCCACGGCCGGCCGGACTCCTTTTGCGCGTCCTTCGTCAACACCCCCTGCCACGACGGGTGGTGTTCCCACAGCCACGTCGCCACCGCGGCCGGTTCCACCCAGGCGGTCGCGGAACTCAGCAGGAGCAGCGACAGCACGCTCGCGGACGGGAACGGCGGCAGCAGCACCGGGGTGCCGGAGATGCCGGTCAGCGGGTCCCACGTCTCCACCGCGAACAGCGCGGCGGTCAGGTCGGCGAGCGTCTCGAACAGCGGCTCGTTCGGCAGCGGGTCCGGGCCGGCGTGCAACTCGTCGTCCCGCTGCGCGAGGAACCCGGCGGCGGCCGCCCACGAAAACGCCAGACTGCCCGCCTCACCGACCGGGGTGACGTGATCCGACGGCGGGCCGGACAGCAGGTCGCTCCCCTGCAACCGCTGTGCGTCCCGCTTGAACAGGGCGTTCGCCTGCGTCCGCCGGAACGGCGTCTCGGCGGCCAACTGCCAGATGGCGGCGACGCGCAGCGGCCACTCCAACCCGTCGGCGAGCCGCGGCACTTCCGTCGCCTTCGGCCCCTCGGTGGCGGTCAGGTCGGGCAGTCCGAACACCTCGCCCTTCGCCCGCTCGGACACCATCGGGTGGGCGAACACGATCGCGTTCACGGTGCCGTCGTCGGTCAGCGGCGGGTCGAAGGTGTCCAGCGGCGGGGCGTCGGCGGGGCGGTCGAAGTAGAGGAACCCGAGGTCGAGCAACGTGCGGAGCGGGGCGAACCCTTCGACGTGGCCGAGGCTGGCGGAGATCGTGACGAGGTGCCCGACCTTCCACTTCGGGCGGCGGGTGAGGCCGATGACGGCGAGCAGCTTCCGCGCGGCCGGCGGCAGCCCCTGGATGCGGCGGTCCACCATCGGCGGGTTGGCCAGGGTGGCCAGAATGCGGTCGGGCAACTCCTCGAGCGGGAGCGGGTTTCGGGGCTTCAAGAGGGAAACGGCGACGGCCCGCAAGAGCGCTTCCGAGTACCCGGCGAGGGCGGCGCGGACGATGTCGGTCCAGTGGTCGAGTGCGATGAGCATCCAGACAGTTTACGAGGCGCGGCGCGGCGGGCGAATTCCCGCGCGAGAATCCCCGCCGACCGTGCCGCGCGCCGCGCCTTTTCCTCCCACTGGCATACCCCACCGGGGTATACGTCGGTAGCATTTCCGAAGTCGCCCACATCGCCCTCCCCACCGAGGAGCCGTCATGGTGTCTCGCATCCGTTGGTTGGTCGCCGTCGCCGGGTTCGCCGGGTTCGCGTCGGCCGCGCCGGTGCCCGTCCCCGATCCGGCCAAATACGAACCGCCCACCGCCACCGTCCACACCCTGCCGGGCAAGACGCTGCTGGCCGACGTGAAGGCGGTCGCCAAGTTGCTCGGCGGCGACGAACTGACGAAGGATATCGATGAGACGTGGGCCGGCTTCTTCGGCAAGACGGCGGCCCCGGCCCGCCCCGTCGCCGGCTACCTGTACCTCCGCGAGAACGCGGAGCAGTCCTGCGGCGTGCTGGTCATCCCGACGACCACCGAGAAAGACGCCCTCGTGGTATTGGAGAAGATGGACCTGAGGGTCAAGGCGGAACCGGGCAAAGCGGGTCGCTACAAACTGCAACCGCCCGACGACGGCTTCCCGGTCCCACTCTTCGCCCAGTTCGCCGACGGCGGCAAGCTGCTGTACATCTCGATCAACGCCAAGCCGGACGTGCTGGACAAGGACAAGCTCATCCCCGTGGCGAAGCTGGTGGACCCGAAAGCCACCCAGCACGTCACCGTTACGGCGTACCCGGATCGGGTGCCGAACGCCCTCCG
>JBBRUO010000098.1:0-13443 GCA_038247725.1 Gemmatales bacterium | reverse complement strand
GCGCCGCGCCAGCCACTGAACTGGTGCGAACAGTCTTCGCGGCGAGTTCACGAGCCGCGCCAGTCACTCACCAGAGCGTGAACCCGCCGTCCACGACCAGCGTCGTGCCGGTGACGTAGCTGGCCGCGTCGGAGGCGAGGAACACCGCCGCCGGGCCGATCTCGTCGGGGTCACCCAGGCGGCCCATCGGGATGTGATCGAGGAACAGCCCTTCGAACTCCGGCTTCTGGCCGAACCACCGCTTGTTCGGGTCCGTGGCGAACACCCCCGGCGCGACGGCGTTCACCCGCACCCCGCGATCCGCCCAGTCCGCCGCCAGGCTCGTCGTCAGCGCCGCCAGGGCCGCCTTCGCCGTCTCGTAGTGCCGCCCGCGAATCCCCTTCATGGCGATCGGCCCGGCGATGCTGGTGATGTTGATGACGCTCCCGCGGCGGCGCTCCAACATCGGCTTCCCCAACTTCTGGCAGCACACCAGTGCCGACGTCAGGTTCAGGTCGATCATCGCCTGCCAGTCCGCGAGCGGCGTGTCTTCGACGGCCACGTCCAGCCGCCGACCGCCGACGTTGTTCACCAGTATGTCAATCTCCCGGCCCAGTGACAGGGCGGTGTCGCAGGCGGCCGCCGCCCCCTCCGGGGTGCCCACGTCGGCGGCAATCGGGTGAACGCACGCCCCCAGCGCGGACGCCTCGACGACGGCGGCAGCGAGTGAGTCCGCGTCGCGGCCGACGAGGATCAAGTCGGCTCCGGCCTCGGCGAACGCCCGCGCGACGGCCCCACCCAGCCCCCGGCTGCCGCCCGTGATGAAGGCTGTGCGGCCGGTCAATTTGAAGCGATCCAGGACGCTCATACGCGGGCTACTCGTCGGTGGAGCGGGTCTCCATCCCACCTGACTCGGCAACTGACTCTGACTCAGGCGGCCGGTACCCGCACTTCTTCCAGCACTTCGACGAGGCCGCCGACGTGCTTGCACCGATATTGCGGGTGTTCGCCCCGGTACGCGAAGTCGGCGCAGGTACAGTGCCAGCGGGTGTCGCCGGTTTCGGTGCGTTCGAGCGCGAGTTGGTACGGCGACCGGCCGCCGGTGACTTCCCAGGTCATCAGGCAGCCCGGCTCGCGTACCGCCGTGCCACGGTATGTGACGCGGAATCGGTACTCGGCGGACTCCGGCTTCCGCGTCGGTCCGCGCAGCGAAACGGCGATCACCCCACGGGTCGGTTTGGTCAGTTTCATCCTTCGATCCTCCCCTGTTACGGGTTGGATTTTACCGTCCGTCCCGGTTGTTCCCGATGTCGGTAGCGAGGTGGCTCGAAAGTCGCGGGGGTTACGTGATGATGCCTAGCGGGCGACGGCGGAACGGCTCCAGCCCGTTCGTGTACAGTACGACGTAAGTGAACCCCTTCACGGTCGGGTGGCGGGCGACCAGCACCTTCCACACGCTCCCTTCCAGCCCGTGCAACTCGGTCGTGTTCAACTGCCCCTCGCGAACGACGAACACCCGCGCCTGCTCGGTGCCGTTCTGGAACAGCACCACCGGCACGTCCCGCCCGGCCAGTTCGCCCTTCCCGTGGAAAACGTAGTAGCGGTAATCGAAATCCACCTCGAACGGGAAGTCCGGCGGCAAGTCCTGGGCGGTCAACCAGTCGCGGACGGTCGGTTCGTGGGTTTCCCACTCCCGCTCGGTCGTGGTGACCAACTCGCCCGCATCCAGCACGGGGCGATTCCGGTAAATGCCGCCGAGGAGGAGGCCGAAGGCGATGAACACGCCGGCGGCGAGGGCGGCGGTGCGGTACACGGTCCGTCGCCACTGTGCCCCCCGCCGGGCGTAAGCCGCGTTCAGCAAATTCACGTGCAAGGACGGTGGTACCGGCACGGCAACCATCGCAGTCGCGATCGTCACGTCGAACCCGGACAACCGGTCGGCGAACGCGGCGCAAGCGGCGCACCCGGTGACGTGGCGGTCGAGCGCGGCCTGATCGTCGGCCCCGCGATCCGCGCGGCCGAGGGTGAGCAGGAGCTGGGAGAGGTTACAGTCCATCGGGTGCCCTCCGTGGGGCGTCGGCATCCGGGTCCGGGTCGTGCGGGGCCAGCCGGCTCCGCAAGTACGCTTTCCCTCGTGCCAGTCGCGACATCACCGTGCCAATGGGGAGTTCCAACTGCTCGGCGATGTCGCGATAACTGAACTCTTCAAAATAAAACAAGATCAGGGGCGTGCGGAACGTTTCATCGAGGTCGTCGAGCGCCGCTTGCAAATCCTTCGGATCGACGGCCGGCACCGCGTCGGGGGGGGCCGCCGCCACGTCCGGCACCGAGTCCAGCGGCACCGACCGCCGCTTCCGGTCGTCCCGGATGCGGTGCAGGTAGGCGTTCCGCAGGATGCGAAACAGCCACTGCTTGGCGTGATCCGCCTGCCGCAACTGGTGCAATCGGGTCATGGCCTTGCCGAAGGTCTCTTGAACGAGATCCTCGGCATCGGCCGCCGCCCCGGACAGCCGGTATGCGTAGCGGTAGAGCGATTCGTAATGAGAGTCGATCAGTTCCCGCACACCGGGTGCTCCCATCATTCCACCACCCTCGTTAATCTGACACGCCCGACGCGGGTTTATTCCCGGCGTCATCGGAAAGCATTTCGATGGCCGGCGGCAAATCTGACGCGGGGCACTATTCCCGACCGCGCCGGCAATCTTTTCAAATTCCGCAAGCGGAACCCCGACAAGAAGATACGAGCGAATTGGGGTGTCGAGCGGAAATTTCACGGGAATAAACCCCGGCCTTGTGCGTCAGTGTGCATGAGGACGCCCCGGTGAGTGCCGGGTCCGCCAAAGCGACAAGCCAAGGCCGTGTCCGAAACCCGTATCTCGCCTTACTGGAGTTCCCAATGAAGAAGGTCTTCACCCTGCTGGCCGTCCTCGCCCTCGGCACCACCTTCGTCGCCAGCGTCGGCTGCGGCGGCGACACCAAGACGACCCCGAGCAAGGCTAAGTAAGTCTGATTCTCGCTTCCGCGAGACAGACCGAGCCGACCGGGATCTCCGGTCGGCTCGTCGTATTTTGACTTTGACTGAATCGCCTTTCCGTCCGAGATCGACCCCATGTTCCGCCGCACCTCGCTCTTGCTACTCCTGACGCTCGCCGGCTTCGCGGTCGGTTGCGGAGGCGTCCCCAAAGGCAGTAATGAAGACCTCGACCGCCCGAAGCCGACGCCGCCGACCACGAAATGGTGAGCGGCCGCCGTCACTTCGCTAGCCCCTGCCGCAGCGCGTCCATTGGCAGGGCCATCGTGAGTGGAATCATCAGGCCGACCGCGACGAGCAGCGCGAAGGTGATCGCGGCGAACACGTTCCCCACCGAGGGCAACCGCAAGGCGTGTCGCAGTAGCAAGATCCCACCACCCAGCGCGACCAAAACCAGCGGCACCAACAAGAACCAGTACCCCACGACGACGCCCGAAGCGCGGATCACCCACCGCGACAACACCGGCAACTGTAGCCCGAATTCGTCGAAAATCTTCTTCTGTTCCGGCACGTACAGCAGCAACGCGGCGGCCACCATCGTCGTGGCACCCCCGACGAGCGCCAGCCAGATGCCGGTCATCACCCACGACGGGGAACGGGTGTCGCGCATGTCTTGAGACTCGGTGAGTGCGTGAGCTTCACGACCCGGCGAACGGCTTGAACAGTTCCGTCGTGAAGTAGCGTTCCATCCGGTCGGGGAACACCGTCACCACCTGGGCGTAGGGGTCGTCGAGCGTCTTCAACACCTCCACCGCCGCCCGGTAGTTCAGCCCCGAACTCGGCCCGACGGGGAACCCCAGCCGCATCAGTTGCCGGGTGGTGTCGATGGCGTCCTCGTCGCACACCTCCACGGTCATCAGTCCCGGCAGCCGGTCCTCGCGGAAGATCTCCGAGATGCGGTCCACCACGCCGGGGATGCGGGCGCTGAACGTGCAAGATTCCACGTCGCCAGCCGGGTACAAGTTGAACGGCCGCGCGTGAACGGGGATGGTGTTGCAGCCGACTTCGCAACATCCCATGTACAGCCCGACCAGGGTGCCGCCGGTGCCGACGCCGCTGACCACCGCGTCCACCCGGCCGGCGGGAATCTGATCGAGGATTTCGCGGGCGGTGCCGTACCGGTGGGCCTCGGCGTTGTCCGGGTTGGCGAACTGCCGGGGGAGGAACGCGCCGCGCGACTCGGCCAGCCGTTCCGTCTCGGCGATGGCCCCGCGGATGCCGTCCGCCTTCGGCGTGAACACCACTTCCCCGCCGTACCCGCGAATCAGCAACACCCGCTCGTGGCTGACCCCCTCCGGCATGGCGGCGACGAACCGCAGGCCGAGTTGCGCGCACGCGAGCGCCAGTGCGATGCTGGTGGACCCGCTACTCGCCTCCGCCACCCAGTCGCCGCATTTCACCCGCCGTTGCCGCCACGCCTTCTCCAGGATGTACCGGGCGATTCGGTCCTTCGTGGACCCGGACGGGTTGAAGAATTCCAGCTTGCACCACACCGGCGGCACGGCGGCGTCGAGTTGCACCGGCACCAGCGGCGTCGGCGGCACGCGGTTCAGGTAGCGGTGGCATCCGGGGAGTTCGACCGGCATGGCGGCGGGTCCGTGCGGGTGGCATGTCTGTCTTCAACCGTGAGTATACCGAGTCGCCAAGACTCTCCAGTCTTCCACCCCGATCCGTCCGGCCGACATCGCCGCCGCCCGATACCAATCCGACGCTGGGCCGTAGAGTAATCGGCGGTGCCATGACAAGAACTTCGAGACGCCGAAAGCGGTCGAGTTCGCCGTCACCAACTGACGGCTCGGCGAGATTCCCCCGCCGGTTCGTCGTGTTCCCAGTGGCGGACCAACCCCGCCCGCCACCCGGAGGACAGTTGATGACGGAGGATAACGACCGCCTCGCCGCCGATGAACTGTACGCCCTCACCGCGCTGGCCAGGGCGGGCGTGCCCGTTCCGGACTCCCGCCACGAACTCGCCGTCGCCGAACCGCCGTCCCTGTTCCGCCCGGAGCGGGCGCGGCAGATGCTCCGCGCGGCGCTCGCGGCGTACCTGCCGGGCGACAGCGGGTTCCACCTCAACGACCCGCGCCTGGGGCACCTCGGCAGCGTCTTCGAGACCGCGACGGACGTGATCGTCGCGTATCGCGGGTCGATCGTCCCCCGTCGGAGCCACACCCGCGACGTGCTGAAGGCCTCCCTGAACGACTGGTTCGGGGTGAACTTCAACCTGGCGCAGGTGTCGGCCCTCGGTGGGCGGGTGCATCGGGGTTGGCTGGAGCGGCTGCATCGCTCGTGGGCGGACGTGTGGCGGTGGGTGGCGGGCGGGTTGAACGGGCGGTCGCTCTGGGTCACGGGCCACAGTATGGGCGGGGCGGTGTCGATCCTGGCCGGCCAACTGTTCGCCGAACGCGGCGTCGTGCCCGACGGGGTGTACGCCTTCGGCGCGCCGAAGGTCGGGGATTCGGCGTTCGCCCGCGGGTACGCCGCGCCGCTGTTCTGCGTCGAGAACCGTCACGACATCGTCCCGTGGCTGCCGCTCTCCCGCTGGACCACCAGTCTGATTACAGGCGGCACGCTGCGGGCGGCGCTGGCCGGGTTTCTGACCGCGAACGATTACCACAAGGCCGGCGAGGAGTGGTGGATCACGCCCGGCGGGGAACTCCGGCGGCCGACGTGGAAGGATCGCCTCGGCTACCGCTTCTCGGCGCTCGCCGCCCACCCGCACCGGTTCGTCCCCGACCACTGGATCGAGGAGTACGCGGCGTTCCTGGACGCCGACTCCCAGCCGCTGCCGCACCCGCCGATCCCGCTCCCCTCGTAACTTCTTCGGTGCACCTCCGAAACGACCGCACCCCGTGGCCGGTGCCACGGGGTGCGGGGTTTCGGAGGCTCAACCCGACCGGCTCACGTCGCCATCGCGGCCGGGGCGGTGTCCGCGGCCGGCGGCGGGGCGGCCCCGGCCCCCGGCACCTTCGACTTCCCTTCGCCGAGGATGAGCAGCAGCGGGCTGGCCACGTAAATCGACGAATACGTCCCGACGAACACCCCGATCACCATCACGAACGCGAACAGGTGCACCCCCTCGCCACCCCAGATGTACAGCACCCCCACCACCAGAAGTACGGTAAGGGAGGCCAAGATGGTGCGGCTGAGGGTCTGGTTCACGCTGTCGTTAATCATCTGCGGCGTCAGCAGGGTACTCTTCCCCCGCACCTCGCGGATGCGGTCGAAGACGACGATGGTGTCGTTCACCGAGAAACCGACGAGCGTCAGCAGGGCCGCGACCGCCGCCAGGTCGATCTTGAAGTCCTGCAACCCGAGCGCCGCGCCGAACGCGGTGTCGTGCAGGAAGTGACACACGGCGATGGCCCCGAGGGTGAAACTGAGGTCGTGGATCAGGCACAGCACGGCGGCCAACCCGAACGTCCAGCTGCCGAACCGGAACCAGAGGAAGGCGAGGATGGCCATCCAACTGACGGCGACGGCGAACAGGGCGCTGTTGCGGGTGGACGCGGCGAGGGCCGGGTCGAACACCTCCAACCGGTCCGGGGCCGGCCGCTCCTCGAACGCCTGCCGCGCCCGCGCCACCGCCTGCTTCAACTCGGCCGTGAGCGCGGCCCGATCCGCCTCTTGCTTGGCTTTGTCGCCGCCTTCGCCGGGGGCGTTCAACTTCTGGAACTCGGGCACCCCTTGCAGGTCGAGGCGAACCGTCTTGTAACGCGACGACTGCTCCGCCGGGTCGCCGCTGGGCACGCCGACGGCCTCGATCGCCACCTTGGACCCGTCCTTGTTCAACTCCTGGAGCAAGAGCCGCACCTGCCGCACCACGAACCGCTTGAAATACCCCGGCGACACCGGGGTGTCGAAGGTGAGGGTGACGGACGCCGCGTTCGCCGGCTTGGTGTCCGTGGCCGGCACCCCGTACACCGGCTCGCCGACCACTTTGGTCGTCGAGAGCAGCGGCGTTTGGTCCGGCCCGGTGCGGAGCAACCGGTCGAGCATCACCTGCACCAACTCCGGCTCCTTCTCGGTGGTGCGGACGGTGAACGACCGCGACTTGTTGTTCTCGAACTCGTCGCCCGTCATGAACACCTGCTCGACGGACACGTCGGGGAGTCGGCTGGCGCGGGCCGTCAGGTCCGCCAGTTGCTCCGCCTCCGTCTCCCCCGTCGGCTTGTTCGCCAGGGTGACGGTCACGTCCGTCGTCGCGCCGCCCGACTCCTGGTAGGTGATGGTGTAGTCGTTCTCGCCCGTCTCCAGCACGGCACCGGCCGCGTCGATCCCCTTCCGCGGGGTCACCGACACCACCTTCAGTCGCTCGTCCTGGCGGTCGCGGGAGAGCAGGTTGAGCAGGCCGAGCTTGCCGTCGGGCGTGGTGCCGAGGCCCCGCGCTTCCCCCTCGACGAGTCGGCCGCCGTACACCGTCCCCTGGGTGAAGTCCACGTTCAGGGTCTTCTCCCCGCGGGCCAGGAACAGGGCCATGCCGCCGACGGTCAGCAGCCCCGTCAGGGCGAACATGGCGTAGCGGATCCGCATGAAGTCGAACTTCGGGCGGGCGAACAGCCGCATCATCTTCAGTTGCGACACCCACCGCTTGTGCGTCCAGAAGTCGAACATCAGGCGGGTGACGTACATCGACGTGAACAGGCTGATGAGCAGGCCCACGGTGAGGGCCACGCTGAACCCTTTCAGGCTGTCGTTGCCGAACGTGTACAGCACGATGGCGGTGAAGATGCTGGTCAGGTGGGTGTCGATGATGGTCGGCAGCGCCCGGTCGTACCCGTTGCGGATGGCCCCGACCAGCGTCGCCCCCTTCTCCCGCTCCTCGCGGAGCCGCTCGTAGATGAGCACGTTGGCGTCCACCGCCATGCCGAGCATCAGTACGAGGCCGGCGAGACCCGGCAGCGTGAAGGCGGCGTTCATGGCGACCATGAACCCGACCGTCAGCAGCAGGTTGATGAACAGGGCCACGCACGCCACGAACCCGGCGAACCGGTAGTACACGAGCATGAACAGGAGGACCGCCCCGAACGACCCGGCGACGGACAGCAGCCCCTTGCGGATGGTGCTCTCGCCGAGCGTGGCCCCGACGGCGTTCGTGCTGACTGGCTCCGGCTTCAGTTGGGCGTTCAGGTTGCCCGACTTCAGGATGTTGACCAGCCGGTTCACCGCCTTCTGGGTGAAGTTGCCGCTGATGATGCCGCCGTCGCGGAGGGCGGCGTTCAGGGTGGGGGCGGAGACGATCTTGTTGTCCATCACGATGGCCAGGTTCCGCAGCACCCCCGCGTTCGGCTGGAAGTTCCGCTCGGTCATCTCGCCGAACTTCTGGGCACCGGTGCCGTTGAAGTCGAAGCCGACGGCCGGCCCCTGCTGCGGGTCCTCGGTGTTGCGGGCGAACAGCCGCACGTCCCCTTTCACCTCGAGCGAGTCCTTCGGCGACACGCGGGAGAGGAGGAAATATTCGACATCCTTCCCGCCCTCGTCGCGGGTCGGCTTTTCCTTCACGAACGGGCGGCTGTAGATGAGGTAGCTGACTTCCTTGACCGGCTGCTTCTCGGTGTCGGTGTACTGGTGCAGGTACGTCTTGCCTCGGACGGCCGCGACCGCCCGGTACATCTGCAACACCGACTCCGGCGACCGCCCGCGGCGGGGCGGCGGGGCGGTCTCCGGCGACGAGTAGCGGTTACTCAACTGGAGCGACTCGCGCTCCTCCGGGGACAGTTCCAGCCACTCGTACCGCACCATCAACTCCTCGCCGTTCCCGACCTTCACCGGGAACGGGCCGACCGGAGCCGGCGGGCGACCCTCGCGCGCGCGTTGCTCTTTGTCGGCCTTCTCCTCCGGGTTCGGGTCGTCAATCGTCCGCTGCGCCTCGGCGATCCCGAGCGGGTCGTCGATCCGGTTGGCCAGGATGCGGAACTCCAGCACCCCGGCCTGTTTCACCTGCTGGCGGACCTCCTCGGCGAACTCGGCGTTGGCCGCCTCCTTGGTCCCGCTGGCCGAGGCGGCGTAGGGCAGGATGATCTCGATCCGCGAGTCCCCGACCGGGCGAACGACGACGTTCTTCAAGTCCGACGGGTCGATCCGCTTCTTGATCTTCTCGGCCAACTCCTGCATGTCCGGCTTCTCGTCCTCGTACCGCCGCGGGCGGTACCCGTCCTTGTTGGCGTTCGCCTTGTTCTCGTCCTCGATCTTCTTCCGCATCCCTTCGACATCCACCTCGTAGACGAGGATGGTGCCGCCGGCCAAGTCGATGCCGCGGCGGAACCCGACCTGCCCGGCCATCTCCTTTTGGAAGGCCATGACCGTGAACAGCCCGGCCAGCAGGGTCGGGACCAGGCAGATCAGGAACCCGCGGAAAAAGTTGCGTCGCATGGGAGGCCTTCGGGAAGAAAAATCGCGTGAGTCGGTGTCGCTGTCCGGGCGAGTGGGGGGGCGTTCGCCCCCAGTTGCGTCAACACGAACAGGGGGCGAACACCCCCCGCTCGCCAAGTCTCGGTTCGGCGGTCTCGGCACTAGCTCTTGGCGTCGGTGTCCTCGCCCAGGACGCGGGCGACGGTGCTGCGGAGGATCTTGATCCGCGCGTCCTCGGACTTGATGACCACCTCGTCCTCGCCGTCCTTGATCCTCACGATGGTGCCGAGGATGCCGCCGGTGGTGACGATCCGGCTCCCCTGTTTCAGCGCGGCCAGCAGCGCCGCCGCCGCCCGCTTCTGCCGCCGCTGCGCGGGCAGCATCACGACCAGGAAGAACAGGCCGAACATGAGGACGAGGAACAGCGGGTTGGCGAAGAACGGCACCTGCGGCTGTTCCTTGGCGGGGGCTTCGGCTTCGGCGATGATCGCGGTGAGCTTCACGGGGAAAAGTCCTGATAATTGCTGGCACAAACGGAACGCACATCCTAGTTGCCGGCTCTCGGCTCGGCAAGGCAAGGTGCGCGGCGGTCACGGCCGCACGAACGCCGGCCGCCGGCGCGCCGTCCCACAATGGGACACGCACCGGCGGCCGTCTCGCTTTCCCGGCGAACGGGGTCACTTCTTCGGCGCGGGCGGCTTCGTGTCGAAGTGCATCTCTCTGTGCATCTCGAGGTGGATCCGGCGGTCGGCGGGTTTCAGCTTGTCGGCGTGCGTCTTGGCCTCGTCGGTGCCGGCCAGAGTCGCGGCGACGCCCGCCCACGCCGCCGGACCAGCGCCTCGAACGCGACCGCGTCGCGGTCGGCCACGAACGCGCCGAGCAGTTGACCGTCGGTCAGCGGGGCCGCACCGCGAGACAACGTGGCCCGGCGGAGGTGCGGCATCAGGCGGTCGGACAGCGTCGGCATGGGTGACTCCGCGAACGGGAATGGTCCCGTCAGGCGTGTATTACCCCGAATCAGGGCCGCGCTCGGCAGCGAAAAACCAAAAAAGTGAGAATCGCGCTGGAAAGGAATATTGAAAATGAGGTGAAAAACCCGCGAACACACGTGACCGAAACTCAGACAAAAGAGTTCAGACTGGGGCGTTTGTAGCGACTGGGATGTTTGTAAAAATTGCCGGTGTCACCGCAACTTTCATCGCAGGGATTCCTTTGTTGTTGACAGATTTAAGAACCCTGGCAAAAATGCCCCCGCGGTTTGCGGTGTCCCCTAACCTCGCACCGGAACCCACCCAGGTAACCCCGTTATGCTCCGCCTCGAACTGCTGGAAAGCCGGGAAAACCCGAGCGGTCCGGACCTGATCGACCCGATCGGTCCGCTCCTGCCCCCCGGCCCGACCGAACCGGTGATCACCAACCCGCCGCCGGCCGACCCGACGACCCCGCCGCCGGGCAACGTCCCGCCGACCGACCCGACCGGCCCGATCCTCCCGTGATCACGCCCGCTTAGGCCGCCAGCAACGCAACGCGCCCACGACCCGGCTTCCCGCCGGGTCGGTTTGTTCTCCCATCGCACTCAGTCCGGCCGCTTCACCCGCGACCCCGCCACCGTGAACAGGTACCGTTCCGGGGCGGTGCGGTTCAGGGCCAACGTCCCGACGACCACCACCGCGCCGGGGACGTAGTCCGTCCGCTTCCCCTCGCCGAGTTCGATCACCGCCACTTGCAGCGGCCCCGGCTGGTCGCAGAACCAGCAGCCGATGGGGTACTCGGTCAGCACGAACTCGTCGGCCGCGCCGTCGGCGAACGGCCGCATGAACCCGACCAACTCCACGGTTTTCCCGTCCAACCCCTCGACGTGCTTGAGGAACTTCGGCGCGAGTTTCGGCCCGGTGGTGGTGTCGCCGAGCGCCGCCCACGGCAGCCGGTTCACCCCGTCCGGGTCGATCTTCGGCAGCCGCGCCTCGTCGGTCAGTTTGGCGAACAGGCGGGGCGACTTGAACGTCTGCGTGCCCCGGTTGGCGGCGTGATCGTCGGCCTTCTCCCGCGCGTCGGCGGCCGCCCGGTAGACTTTCCGCCGTGCCCGCGCGTCGGCGCTTTTCAGCCCGAAGTCGCCGACGCACCCGTCGAGGATGTTGGCGGCGGTGCGGACATCCCCGGTGGCGTTCGCCAGTTCGCCGAGCAGCCACAGCAGTCGCGCGTCGGCCGGCGAGCGGGTCAGCAGGTGTTGCACCACGGCGACGGCGTTGGCGGGCAGCTTCTTCCGTTCGGCCGCCGCGATCGTCCCCGCCTCCGGCTTCCCCGACGCGCCGACGAACGTCACGCCGAACAGGTCGTCCAGGCCGTCGGCGTCCTTCCCCTCCCTGGCTCGGGCGCGGGCCAACGTGCGGTGTGCGGCGTCCACGTCCTTCCACGCGGCGGGGGCCACCTCCACCGCGTCATCGAAGGACGCGGCGGCCTGATTCCAGTCGCCGGCGGCCACCCACGCGACGCCCAGTCCGGCGGTGACGCGGTAGTCCTTCGGGTCCGCCGTGCGTGCCGCCCGGAGGACGGCCACGGCCTTGAGCGGTTCGCCCAGCCGGACGTGACACTCGCCCAGGTCGGCGGCGTCATCCGCCGACAATCGCCCCGCTTTCGCCTTCGCTTCCAGGGCGGCGGCGCGGGCGGCCAGGGTCTCGCGGAGCGGGTTCGGGCCGGGGGCCGGGTTGGCGGCGTTCCGCAGCGTCCGCAAGTCGGACAGGAAGCCCCGCCACTCGGCCGGCAGGGGGCGGAACGCGATGCCCTCGGCGAACGCGGGCGAAGCCAGCAACAGCAGCGGCAGCAGGGAGCGCATCACGCCTCCGGGTGGATGTGTGAAGGGTGTTCGGCGGTGGGGTGGTCGGAGGTCTGACAAACCTCCGCGAACGGCAAGACCTGCCCCGAACCGGGGCCGGGGGGTGAGGTCTTCCGAACCCGTCACACCCCCTCCGGTTCGAGGACGAACAGCGGGCCGGGGGAATCGAGGAACCACTCCGTCGCGGTCGGCACGCGAAGGGTGTATTTGCTGCCGTCGCCGAGGTCGAGCAGGTCGCCGGCGGTGAACGGGTCGCCCACCTGCCGGACGTAGCCGAGGACGCCGGCGAAGGTCTGGAACGCGCGGCGGGCGTCGTCGGGGGCGTGCAACTGGGTGGCCAAGTTCGGCAGGCCCAGGCGGTGGGCGGCGAACGTCCGCACCCACTTCCCGGCGTGGCCGGCGTCCATCCGCACGAACCCGGCGAACAGGTACGGCAGCGGCAGCGTCCGGTAGGTGGTCGCCGCGTCCTCGCCGTCGTCCGGGATCAGGTCGAGGGCGGGCACGGCGGTGCGGGCCTCCTCGTTCAACGTGACGATGCCGCCGAACCGCGCCAGGGCACCGGCGACCACGCACAACGCGACGTACCGTTCCAGCGGGTCCGCGTGCGACCCGGTGTGGTACAACAGCGCGTGGGCCCGGTGCTGGGCGGCGTCCACCTTCATCGGCGGCGGGATCAGCGCGGGGCCGACGCACGCCGCCACCGGGCCGTACGGCATGGGGGCGTCGAACGTCACCACCTTGACGGCCCCGCCGGGCCACGAGATCAGACCGAGCAGCGACGCCGGCGGGCCGTCCGCCGACACCACCGACGCGGTATCGGGCAGTCCGGCGACCGCCAGCAGTTCCACCGTCACGCCGGGCAGGTGGGGAACCAGGGCGTCCGTCAACGCGGCGACCGTCAGCGGCGGCGAGTCGACGAACAGGAGTTGGAAGCTGAGCGGGTCGGCCCCGACATCGGCGGCGGTGAAGCGGTCGAGGAAGGCGGCGGCCGTCGCGGTCATGAAGGTTCCTCGGCGCGGGGCGTGGTACTCATATGCGAACCCGGCTGCGGCTGTCCCATCGTGTGCCGTGCGGGGAAGCCAACCCTCCTCCCCTCGTTGAGGGGAGTCTGGTTGTGTTAGCCCGAAGCGCGAGCGAGGGGCCAACCCCTGTCGGGGCCGGGAGCGACTGGCCACCCATCGCCACATGCCCCTTGCTGGCGCGGCGGGCTAACTAACACATGGTTGTGTTAGCCCGAAGCGCGAGCGAGGGG
>JBBRUO010000097.1:0-13503 GCA_038247725.1 Gemmatales bacterium | reverse complement strand
GTGAAGGTGACGTTCGCCGGCGGGGTGAAGCCGGTCATGCAACTTCAAGTCGGGTACAACGTGGCCGCGAGCGACGGCACGGCCGTGACTGGGTCGGTGTTCCTCACCGTTCACAAGACGGCGAAGGAGTGACGGCACCGGCGAGGTCCGGCCATACAACACGCTTACCTCTCACCGAATCGCATCCTCCTGGAGTGCCGCGATGCCGCGCGCCGTCCTCGTTCTCCTGGTGTTCGCCTCATTCTCACTCGCCGCCGACCCGAAGCCGGTCTCTCGCAAGCCGGTGGTCGTGTCCGCCGAAGCACTCGCCATTCACAAGGCGGCCCCCGTCGTGGACGGGCACAACGATTTGCCGTGGGCGCTCCGCGACAAGAAGGATCTGTCGTTCCGCAACTACGACCTGACCAAGCCGCAGGCGAAACTGCACACCGACATGACCAAGCTCCGCGCCGGCGGGGTCGGCGCGCAGTTCTGGTCCGCGTATGTGCCGGTGGACCTGGCGAAGAAGGGCGTCGCCGTGACGACCACGCTGGAACAGATCGACGCCATTCACCGGCTGTGCGCGAAGTACCCCGATCACCTGGAGATGGCGTACACCACCGCCGACATCGCTCGCATCCGCAAGGCCGGAAAGGTGGCGTCTCTCATCGGCGTCGAGGGCGGCCACAGCATCGACAACTCGCTCGGCGTGCTGCGGTGCTACCACAAACTCGGCGTCCGGTACATGACGCTGACGCACTCCGAGTCGCTCGACTGGGCCGACAGCGCCACCGACGCGCCGAAGGCGAACGGCCTCAGCCCGTTCGGCGAACAGGTAGTGCTGGAGATGAACAAGCTCGGCATGCTGGTGGACCTGTCCCACGTCTCGCCCGAAACCATGAAGGCGGCGCTAAAGGTGACGAAGGCCCCGATCATCTTCTCGCACAGTTCCGCCCGCGCCGTCGCTGATCACCCCCGCAACGTCCCCGACGACGTGCTGAAACTGGTGACGGCGAACGACGGTGTCGTGATGGTGAACTTCTTCAGCGGGTTCGTGGTGCCCGAAGGGGCGCGGGCGATGAAGAAGATGTTCGTCGTCGGCCGCGAGTTGCGGAAGAAGTACCCGAAGGACGCCGAGTTCCAGGAGCAGATGGCGGCGTGGGTGAAGGAGAACGACTACCCGGCGGGAACCGTCCACGACGTGTCCGACCACATCGACCACATCGTCAAGGTGGCCGGCATCGACCACGTCGGGTTGGGGTCCGACTACGACGGCATCAGCCGCCTGCCGAACCAGATGGAGGACGTATCCACGTATCCCGTCCTGACGCAATCGCTCTTGGATCGCGGGTATAAGAAGGCCGACATCCTGAAGATCCTCGGCGGCAACGTGCTGCGGGTGTTCGCCGCCGCCGAGAAGGTGGCCGAGGGGATGGGGAAGTAGGTCCGTCTCGCCGAGACGGACCCGCGACCGCGAGTCGCGCGTCACTCGCGGTCGCCACCGCCCGGCCCACGACCACCGGGGCCACCCGGTCCACCACCGGGGCCACCCCGACCGCCGCGACCACCACCGCCCGGGAAGCCACCACGTCCCGGTCCGCGCTCCTTCATCTCCTTCAGTTGCTTCCGCTGGTCGTCGGTCAGCAACTTGTCGAGTTTGGCGTCGGTGTCCTTTTGCAACTCTTCCAGCTTCTTCTTCTGGTCGCCGGTCAACTTGAGTTCGTCGGTGAGGAACGGCGGCAGCAGTTGGCCGATCATCGGCGGGCCGAAGCCGCCACCGCCGGGGCCACCGGGGAACCCGCCACCGCCCGGCCCGCCTGGGAAGCCGCCACCGCCCGGCCCGCCTGGGAAGCCGCCCTTGCCCCCGGCTCCGCCCTTGCCCCCCTTGCCCCCGGCACCGGGCTGTTCGTTCTTCGCGGCGAAGGCTTCCAGTTGCTCCTTCGTGACGACGCCCTTCTTGTCAGCGTCGATCTGGTTGAACAGGCGGAACAGTCGCGCGTCGGTGACTTCCTCCTTGGTCAGCTTGCCGTCCTTGTTCGCGTCGAAGGCCATCAGCCGGGTGACGAGGTCGTTGCCGCCGGGCCGACCCGGTTGGGCGAAGACGAGGGCGGTGGTGGCCATCAGGCCGCCGCAGAGCAGGACTTTCGTGGTCGTTCGCATGGTCGGGGCTCCGGGAGTGTTGGGGGTTGTTCGGGCGAGTCGCTCTCGCCGAGAGCGACGGTTCGGCGGGTGGCCGACTCTCGGCGAGAGTCGGTCACCCGATCCGTCATCAGCGCTTGTCGCGGGGTCGCTCGTCGGGGGTCTTGCCGATGACGATGTCGAACTTGGCGTCCAGTTCGCCGATCTTCGACCCCTTCTTCGGCTTGAACTCGGCCAGCAGCAACTCGCGTTCGATCAGCCCGCCGGCGGAGCGGAAGACGCCGTCGTTGGCGTTCTGCGCGTTGCCGGCGATGAGGATCTGGCTGCACAGCACTTCTTTGCTCCCCTTCCTCACCTTGATGTGGATGTGTGGGGCGCGGCCGGGGTACGCCACGGGTTTCACGGTGCGGAAGCGGTACTCGCCCGTGCTCCCGGTGGTGAACGTGCCGAACCCCTGGAAGTGCTTGTCCTGTTTCGCCTTGTTGCCGGTGCGGCTGTGGATGTACGCGCCGCCGGCGTCCACCTGCCAGATTTCGACGGTCGCGTCCTTCACCGGACTGCCGGACTCGTCCAGGACGCGGCCGAACAGGTGCGTGATTTCGCCACTCGCGGGGGTGATGCTGTCCTTGATGACGATCAGGTCGTTGTCGGTGTCGAGCGGCAACTTGTCCGGGTAGAACGGGCCTTCGGTGACGCCCGGCGTCTTGGCCAGTTCCGCGGCGTAGGCCCCCGTCACGGTGAACAGTGTGGTGGCGAACGCGAGGCCGCCCACGAGCAGGCCGCGGCGCGTCGTCAGGATCGTCGTCGGGTCGAACGGGGTCATCGGTCGTGTCTCCAAAATCGGAGTCCGCTCGTTCCGTGAGCGAGCGGGATACGGGGTCACTTCGGGGTCACACTCAGCGCCAGGGCGGCCGTCGCCCAGCCGGTCGCGGCGCACGAGATGAACTGGTCCTTCCCGTAGGGGAAGCCGCTCTCGAAGAACCGTTGCACCGGCCGGCTGTGGGTCTTCACGTGCCAGGTGCCGTCGTCCTTTTGCGTCGTCAGCAGGAACGCCAAGCCCTTCCGGTACGCGGCGTCCGAGGTCTTCACTTGGCCGCCACGGTGCAGGGCGTACAACGCGGTGCCGGTGGCGTAGGCGTCGCTGTCCATCTTCTCCGTTTGGGCGAACCCGCCGTCGGGCCGCTGCGTGTCGAGCAGGTCCTGGCGAACCGGCTTCAACTCCGCTTCCGTGCCGCCGGCCAACCGCAGGGCGAGCAGGCGGAAGACACGGTCCTCGGTGTCCTTCGCCGGCGTTTTCGTCAGCCACTCGCGGGCGCGGGCGATGCGGGCCTCGATCTTTTCGGCGTCGGCCGCCGCGCCGTACTCCCGCAACGAGTGCATCGACAGGTACGTCGTCGTGAAACTGCTGGCCTGGGACGGGAAACGGCCCGATCCGCGGCCCCAGTGGTCATTCTTCGCTTGAGATCCCAGCGTGTACTGGGCGAGCATCTCCGTCGTCTTGTTCGGCTTCACGCCGAGGGCGGACAGCGCGAACGTGGCGTACCCGGTGTTGTCCACCCCGCCGCCGACGGGCAGGTCGGTTCCCTTCGCTCGCGGCCGCAGGGCCTCGTAATCTTTCAGCGCGAAGTCCACTTGCGCGGCCAGTTTCTTCGCGTCCACGGCGAACCCGCGATCTCGCGCGATGGTGAGGGCCACCAGCGGGACGGCGTGGCTGTGGCAGGTGAAGCAGCTCCGCCGCTCGGTGTGGCCGTCGATGCCATCCCACAGCCGGGGGAGGGCCTTCGTCACCGCCGTGCGGACGGCCTTTTCGGTCGGCTCGGTCGCGGTGCCCGCGTGCGCCGCGATCAGCGCGGCGGCGGTCGTCAGAATGAGTCGCATCGGTCGCCCCTCTGGGAGTTCACCGGTTCGGAAGTCGGTGCCACACGAGGATACCACGAGAAGGTTTCCAGGGGCGGACGCCCCTGGAAACCATTGCGAACCCCTACCGCTTCTTGCCGTGGAACGGGGGGCCAGTCATCCGCTGCCAAATCGCCTTCTGGTCGGCGGTCAGGACATCGAGCCACTTCTGCATCTGGCCGGGGTTGAAGCCCTCGAACGGCGGGCCGCCGCGCCCTTTCCCGCCCCCGAATCCGCCGAAGCCCCCGAATCCGCCGTCCCCCCCGCGGCCTTTCCCGCCCGGTCCACCGGGTCCGCCGGGACCACCGAAGTCCGGGCCGGGTCGTCGGCCGAACCCTTCGGCTTCGAGCGCCCGCATCTTTTCCCGCTGGGCGGCGGTCAGCTTCAGGGCCGCGATGACTTCCGAATCTTGGAAGGCGAAGGGGCCGCGGAACTGCAGTGCGATCTGCCCGAGCCGCTTCCGCTGGTCCGCGGTCAGCAGTGCCGCCACCGCCGCCTCGTGGGCCTTGATCTTCTCGACGATCATTTGGGACAGTTGCTCGGCGGACATGCCCGCGAATCCCCGTCCCCGCTCCCCCCGTGGGCCGCCCATGCGGTCGGCGAGGTCGCGCACCTGTTCCCGCTGTTCGTCGGTCAGGTCGAGTTCGTCCTGCACGTCCGGGCGGCCGAGCAGCAGGTGCCGGTACGACCCCTGCATGACGGCGAGGTCGGCCAGCACGCCGGACACGCGGGCGCGGGTCGCTTCCAGTTCGGCCGTCGCGTTCGGGTCGTCCTTCCGCAGGTCGATGAACTGCTGGTAGTAGGCCAGGGCGGTTTCCAGCAACCGCCGGCGGGCCCCCTCCTGTTGCGAGCCGAAGCCCATCTCGTCGGCGAAGCGGATCATGTCGTCGGCCGCGTTGCGGGCCAAGTCGAACCGCTGCTCGGCCTCGTCCGCCCGCTGTTGCTCGCGGACGAGCGCGTCGGCGGTGCGGCCCTGTTCGCGGGACACCAAGGCGGTGGCGATACCGAAGCCGACGGCCGTCACGGACAGCACGAGGACCCCGGCGGCGGTGTACGTCGGGTGTCGGCGGAGCCACTTCACCGCCTTCTCCACGGCCGTCGGACGGCGGGCGAGGATCGGCCGGTCGTCGAGAAACCGCTGCAAATCCTCGGCGAACGCGGCGGCCGTCGGGTAGCGGTCGGTCGGCTCCTTCGCCACCGCTTTTAAGACGATCGTTTCCAACTCGGCCGGGATCGACCGGTCCACGGTGCGGAGTGGGACCGGCTCTTCATCCGAGATCTGCCGCAGCAGCGCGAGGCGGTTCTGCGCGTCGAACATCGGCCGCAGCGTCAGTAACTCGTACAGCGTCGCACCGAGCGAGTACACGTCGGAGCGGTGGTCGATCAGGCCGGGCTTGGCGAGCGCCTGTTCCGGGCTGGCATACCGCAGGGTGCCGAGGATTTCGCCGGTCAGCGTCAGGCCGGCGTCGGTACTCACCTGCGCGAGGCCGAAGTCCGCCACCCACGGCTTGCCGGTCGAATCGAGCAGCAGGTTGGCCGGCTTGATGTCGCGGTGGACGACGCCCATCTGGTGCGCGTGTTCGAGGGCGAGCGCCGCCAACCGGCCGATGTTCGCCACCCAGCGGGGGTACTGCCGGGCGGTCAGTTCGCGGCCGGTGGTGCCGGATACCGGCGCGGGGGCGGTGGTGTCCGGCACCGTCTCGACGTTCGCGTTCGCCAGGTACGGCATGGTCGCGTCGATCCCGGTCGTCACGCCCGGCCCGCGCCGCGCGGCGATCACCGCCGCCAGGCTTTGCCCGTCGATGAACCGCATGGCGTAGTAGTGGACGCCGCGCTCGGTGCCGACGGCGTACACCGGCACGATGTTCTCGTGCTGGAGGTGCGCGGCGGCCAGCGCCTCGGTGCGGAACCGTTGCAACTGCCGGGGGTCGATGGCGGCGGCGAACGGCAGCACCTTCAGCGCCACCCGCCGGCGGAGGCTGATTTGCTCCGCCTCGTACACCACGCCCATCCCGCCCCGGCCGATCTCCCGGAGGAGCTGGTAATCCCCCAGCCGGCCGAGGGCTTCGCCGTCCGGGTGTTCGACCGCCGCCGCGCGGGCGACATCCCGCAGCGGCCCGGCCAGCCGTTCGACCGACTCGCGGTTGCGGAAGAACTCGGACAGGTCCGCGTGGAGGTCGGGGTACGCGGTCAACACCTGCTCCACCGGCGGTGCCCAGCCCGCTTCCGCCGCCTCCAGGTACGCGACGATCACGTCATTCAGTTTGTCGGTTTCGGGCGAACTGCGGTCGGTCATGAGTCGCCCTCCGGGTATCAAGTCGGAAAAACCAGACTAACCACAGAGACACAGAGAAGAGCGGGAAATTCGACAGGATGACAGGATGAAGAGATGGATTGCAGAAGTCTGAAATCCTCTGTTTCTTCATCCTGTCATCCTGTCCAAACTCCCTTCTCTGTCACCAACCATCAACTCTCGCAGGCGCTTCAGGCCGCGGAACAGCAGCCCGGCGACGGCCGGTTTCGTCTTCCCCAGCGCCTCGGCCACGTCGCCGACCGATTGCCCTTTCAGGTGGTGCAATTCCACCGCCAGTTGCTCGTCGGGTCGCAGTCGGGCCATCGCCCAGGCCAGCGTCAGCAGCTCCTCACCCCGCATGGCCCGCTCGCTCGGCGACGACTCGCCGGCCGCCAGCAGTCCTTCCAGCCGCGCCGACGACTGATCCAACCCGGCTTCGATGGACTGCTCCCGCTTCACGTCGCGGGCTTCGGCGGCGAACTTCCGCAACTCGGCCGTCAGCGCGTTGGCCAGGATCGTCCGCAGCCACGCCAGCCACTCGCCCTCGGTGCGGCCGCGGAACTGGTGCCGGTGGGCGTGCGCCTGAAGCAGCGCCGTCTGCACCACGTCGGAGGCGTCCAGTTTCGCCCGCACCGGCCCGGACACCTGCAACCGCGTGAGCAGCCGCAGGTAATCGGCGTACCGTTCGAGCGGCCGGTCGGTGTCGGTCACGATTGCCCCCTGGAACTGGCCCTAATGAATCAGATGCGACGGGCCGGGAAACGAAGCGCGGGAAAATCGCGGACGCTCTCCGGCTCAATCCTTCTCGCCCCACACCTTCGGGGAGACGAACCCTTTCGCCTTCGGGGCGGACTTGGGCGGGACGGCCTGCTTGGCGAAGGCGGCGAGTTTCGCCTGCAATTCCGCCAGTTTCTCCGGCTTCTCGGTGGCGAGATTGGTCTTCTCGTAGGGGTCCGCCTTCAGGTCGAACAGTTCCACCGACGCTTTCCCGGCCTTCTTCGGGGTTCCCCCGTCCGGGTTGTCGTTCCCATTCTTCGCCACCAGTTTCCAGTCGCCGACACGCACCGCCCCGGTCGCCGGCGTGGTGTTCAGCAAGATGGCGTCGTGCGGCGACGGCTTCCCGGCAGTCATCGTCGGCCACACGTCGAGTCCGTCCAGCGGCAGTTTTTGCTCCGTCTTCGCCCCGCACAACTTCATGAGCGTCGGGTACCAATCGACGATGTGCATCGGCTCCGTCACGGTGTCGCCGGCTTTGATGTGCCCGTCCCAGGTGGCGAAGGCGGCGACCCGCACCCCGCCCTCGTACAGCGTCCCCTTGCCGGCGCGGTACTTGCCGTTGTCGGTGACGGTGCCCGGCGAGGGGCCGCCGTTGTCGCTGCTGAACAGGAACAGCGTGTCCTTTCGCACCCCGGCCTTCTCCACCGCCGCGACGATGGTGCCGACGGACTCGTCCATCGCGGCCAGCATGCCGGCGTACTTCTTCCGCTGGGCGGTCAAGTTCGCGTACGGCTTCTGGTACTCCTCCGGGGCTTGCAAGGGGGTGTGAACGGCGTTGAACGGCACGTACAGGAAGAACGGCTTTTTGCCGGCGGTGTCGGTGACGAATTTGGCCGCCGCCTCGCCGATGAGCGTGGTGCTGTACCCCTCGTCGCGGCAGACGGCGTCGTTCTTGTGCCAGTCGAAGCCGCCGTCGCGGACGTGGGTGAAGTAGTCGAGCGCGCCGTTGTAGTGGCCGTACTGGAAGTCGAACCCGCGGCGGGTGGGCAGGTACTCCGGGGCGAAGTGGCCGAGGTGCCACTTGCCGACGACGGCCGTGGCGTACCCGGCCTCCTTCAAGCCCTGCGCGATCGTCCGCTCTTCCAGCGGCAACCCGTATTGTGCCCACGGGCGGACGACGCCGACCTGCAACCCGTGCCGCATCGGGTAGCGGCCGGTGAGGAAGGCGGCACGGGTGGGGCTGCACACCGGCTGCACGTAGAAGGCGTCGAGGACGGCCCCGGCCTTCGCCAGCTTGTCGATGTGCGGGGTCTTGATTTGTGTGCCGCCCATGAACCCGCAGTCGGCCCGGCCGAGGTCGTCGGCGAGGATGACCACCACGTTCGGCTGGGCGGGCGGGTCGGCGGCGGGCGTTCGCGGTGCCAAGAGGGCGAGGCCCGCGAGGGCGGCGAATCGCGGAAGCGTGTTCATGAGGCGGGTTCCGGAGAGGGGGCAGTCACCCCGTCAGCGTACCCGAACGGAACCGTGCGGCTCAACGTCCCTTGTCTGGAATGTGACGACCAGACGCGGCGCACGAAAAAAACCGCCCCCCATTCGGGAGCGGTTCGAGTCGCCGCGTCGGTCGGTTCACTGGTGGCCGGTCGGGTTCAGGCCGCCGTAGAACTCGCCGCCGAACAGCAGGAAGTCGGCGAGCGTGGCCTGGAACAGGCCGCCGTTGCCGCCGCCGCCGCCGAGGATGGTCACCTGCGGGATGACGTTCGGCCCGCTGGCCAGGATGAGGTCGGCGTTGTCGTCCCGGTTGGCGTAGGTGGTGGCGACGCGGACGCCGCCGGAGAACCCCTGGAGGGTGCCGGCCGGGAGCGGCACGGGGGTGTCCAGCAGACTAAACGGGGCGGCACCGGGGCCGCCGACGAGGCCGAACGTGAGGCTCGGTGCCGGCGTGCTGGCGGTCGGCGCGGGGGTGCCCTCGTCGATCGGCAACTGCTGCGGGCGGCCGAAGTCCTTGTTGTAGTACAGGCTCAGGTCGGTCCCGCTGTACACTCGCACCTCGGCGTTCCCGGCCCCGGACCCGACCACGATGTCGTCAAAGTAGTCGCCGTTGTAGTCGCCGGCGGCGACGTACAACCCCCGCGCGTCGTTCGGATCGCCCGCGTAGTACGACCGGGTGAGGGTGGCGGTGCCGCCGCCGATGTCGTACTGGCGGACGTTCGGCGCGCCGCCGAACCCCGGCGCGACGACGACCGCGTCCATCCCGTTCCCGGTCCCGTTCACGTCGCCGACGGCCACCCGCACCCCGCCGGTGAACGCCTGGTCGTAGGCGAAGAAATCGGCCAGGACGGTGAAGGTGCTGCCGTCTAGCACCGTCACGCGGGGGCCGCCGCCGCGGTCCGCCCCGAGGACGATGTCGTCCACGTCGTCCCCGTTCACGTCCCCGGTGGCCACGTTCAGCCCGCCGGTGAAGTTCGGGTCGAGGGCGAAGAAGCTCTGGAGCAGGTTCCCGTTCGTGCCGTCGAAGATGCGCAGGTTCGGCGCGCCGCCGGCCCCCGGCACCGTCACGATGTCGTCCACGTTGTCGCCGTTGAAGTCGCCGGTCGCCACCCGCACCCCGCCGGTGAACGACTGGTCGTACGCGAAGAACGAGAACAGGGCGTTGTCGGTGCCGGAGTCCCACACGTCCACGCGGGGCGCGCCGCCCTCCCCGGCCCCGACCGCCACCCGACGGATCGGCCCGACCACCGTGATGGTGGCCGTGGTCACCGCCCCGACGTTCCCGGCCGTGTCGAACGCCTGGTACTTGAACTGGACCGCGCCGTTGAAGTTGCGGGGGGCGCGGAAGGTGAACGACCCCGGCCCGTTGTTGTTGAACGCGAACGGGGTGGTGACGGGAAGGCCGGTCCCCAAATCGATCGGGTTCGCGATGAGGTTCGCCCCCAGCCCGACCAGGAACTGCGGGGCGGGCGTCCGGGTGTCGTCGAAGTCGTTGCCCAGCACCCCCCGCTGCAACCGCGGGATGCCCAGGTTCTTCGTCGGGAACGGCGGCAGGTTCTCCCGCGTAATGACCCGCCCGGAGCGGACGAAGTACAGGTCGGGGGCCGAGATGACGGCCGGCGACTCGCGGGTCTCCAGCCGCTCCATCGACGGGCGGAACGCATGCGGTGTCGGCCGGGCCGGCACGTCGTCTTCGGTTCGGGTCAAGGGGAGGCCCTCCTGGACGGGATAGTCTGGTGAACTGCGCGGGGCGGCGTCTTCCTGTTTTAACCGCGCCAGCGTGGATTGTCTTTCGGAACGACGGCCGATGAGAATGGTTTTAATCTCGACGTAAGCGGTCGAGGAGTGGCCGGCGGAGGGACGGGACGGGCGAACGTGCGGGTTGGTGCGATTGCGGGGCCAGTGCTGGTGGCGGGAGCTGAACGGGAGGTGCGGAACGCACGACACTGGCCGCGGGGCCGGTGTCGGACGTGTCACTTTTTGGGCGGCGGGGCGACCAACCCCGCCGGCCGCGCCCCGCCGGGGGCCGCCGGCGGATCGACCTGCTGCACCTTCCACCCGTCCGGCGGCTTCACCCCCTGGAAGTGCTTCTGCTCGATCCCCTTCGGGTTCACCTTCGGGTCCGGGAAGTCCCACTCCTCGACCTTCTGACCGTCCGGCGTCGTCACCTTGACGAACCGCGGCAGGTACGCCCGCGCCTCCCCCGGCAGCGGCGGGATCAAGATCAGTTGCATCGTGGAGAACTCGCCCTTGTCCTCTCGCGTCCGTGGCTTCAGTTCCAGGTAGATGTACGGGTCTTTCGGGTCTTTCGGCTGCAGTGCCTTGATCTCGAACCGGGCGACGGCGTTCTCGGCCGTCATGCCGGACATGATGTCCAGAAGCAGGTTGTTCCCGGCCCCTTGCGGGCCGACCTTCGCCACCGTCACCGTTTTCGCGGCCCCGTCGTAGTGGTACACCACCGTGCCGTTGCAAATGAACGCGGTGAACTCCTCACCCGTCGCCGGGGCGTTCGGCGGCAACTCCTTCTCCAGACGCAGGCGGGTCATATTCGGGGCCATGCACCAGATGTCGCCGTTGAACTTCTCGGAACGGGCGGTGGCCAGATCCTTCTTGGTCATACCGGCTTTCACGGCGAACGTCTTCATCCCCGCCATCGCCTTCTCCCACCCTTTCAGGTGCGCGAAGGTGGCGGCATCGACCACCGGCGCGGGCTGCGGCTGACCGCCTGGCGGTTGGGCGACCACCGGCGGCGGCGGCACCGGCGGTTGAGGCGGTTGTTGCGCGACCGCTGGGGCGGCGGCGAGGATCGAAGCGAGGGCGAACCCGGCGCGGCGCATGGGTCTTCTCTCCCGAAGGGGAAACCGGACGGCGCGAGAAATACCCGCTCCGCCGGTCGAGGGGAAGGCGAATTCCGGATCGAATCCGGGCGGTTCACCCCAACACCTTCGCATAGGCGTCGGGGCTAAAGCCGACGATCAGCGTCTTTCCGACCTTCGCCGTCGGTGCCCGCAGGTTCCCGGTGGGGCCAAGCAGGTGGGCGAGCAACACGTCGTCCGCCGGCCGGTCTTTCGTCAGGTCGAACTCGACGACGGCTTTGCCTTTCGCGGCGACCAGTTTGGTCATGCCCGCTAGCAGGGCTAGCGCCGCCGTCGCGTCCAGCTTTTTCGTCGCCGACACCGTCTCGGCAATCGTCGCGTCGGTCCCAAGAAACTCCTGGGCCTTCTTGCAGGTGGTTCAAGACTTCCGCTCGTACAGCCAGTCGATGTGCTTCGGCACGGACTATCCTCCGGGGTGGTTTCGCGCGGCGCGTTACAACAACATCGATAGCCGTCCCCTCCACGGATCGACCCATGGCCGACCGCTTCTTCGTCGAAACCGCGCCGCCCGCCACCGGCGAAGTCGTCATCACCGGCCCGGACGCGCACCACATGACCGGCGTGCGGCGGTTCGCGGCCGGCGACCGGGTGACGCTGTTCTGCGGCGACGGCCACGAGTACGCGGCGGAAGTGGTCGGCGTCGGCAAGAAAGCGGTGACGCTGGCCGTCGTCGCGGTCACGGCCGCGGACCGCGAGCCGTCGTTCCCCGTCGTCGTGGCGTCGGCGCTGCCGAAGGGGGACCGGGCGGACTACCTCGTCGAGAAACTGGTGGAGGTCGGCGCGACGCGGTTCATCCCACTGGCGACGGCCCGCTCGGTCGTCGTGCCGAAGGAGGCGAAGACCGGGAAGTTCGAGCGGGCGGTGATCGAGGCGAGCAAGCAGTGCGGGCGGAACCGGCTGATGGCCGTGGACCCGCCGAAGCCGTGGGCGGTGCTGATGGGAATGCCCGATCTGCCCGCCGCGCGATTCGTGCTGCACACGGCCGACGCGGTGCCCGCATCGACGATTGACTGCACGGAACTGGCCGGCGGGGTGGCGTTCGCCGTCGGGCCGGAAGGCGGATTCGCACCGGAGGAAGTGGCGGCCGCGGTCGCCGCCGGCTGGCGGCCGCTCAGCTTCGGGCCGCGCGTCCTCCGCGTGGAGACGGCGGCCGTCGTCGCGGCGTCGTGGGCGACGGGTCAATAATCCTGCTTGGTCAACTTCAGCAGCGCGTCCTTGAACTCGCCGGGGGTCGCGAATCGGCCGCTCGGCTCCTTATCGACGGCCTTCACCAGCACCCGGTTCAGGTCGTCGGCGATGTCCGGGCGGATGTCCTTCGGGGCCTTGGCGGGGACGTTCAGGTGCCGGCGGAGGGTCTCCTCGGACGACACCGACTTCTCCCACGGGAGGGCGTTGGTGAACAACTCGAACGCCGTCACGCCGAGGGCGAACATGTCCACCCGGTGGTCGGTGCGGCTCCGCTTGATGATCTCCGGGGCCAGGTAATCGACCGTCCCGGTGCGGTTGCCCGGCTGGCAGAACTGCGGCGTGTACGGGATGGTCAGGCCGAAGTCGATCAGCTTCACCACCCCGTCGTGGGTCACCATGATGTTCCGCGGGCACAAGTCGCGGTGCAGGAACTTCTGCCCGTGCAGGTAGTCGAGGGCGTCGCACAACTGGCCGATGTAGGAGATACGGTTGCCGTCCAGTTGCCGGTGCTTGGTCTCGATCAGGTAGTTCAGCCCCAGCCCCTCCACCCACTCCATGACCAGGTACGGCGACCCGTCGGTGGTCAGCCCGTGCTCGTAGGTGGTGACGATGTTGTCGTGCCGCAGGAGGGTGCAGACCTCGCCTTCCGGCGGCTTCACCAGCCCCATCAGTTTGAACTTCTCCTCGAACTTGACAGTCTTCGCCTTGTCCAGGATTTTGAGCGCGACGGTCCGGCCGAGTTCCCGGTCGTAGGCCTGGAACACCTTCGACATGCTCCCCTGGCCGGTCCGCCCGCGGATGTCGAACCGCTTGGCGATCGAGGTGACTTTCCGCTTCTTGCCGGTCTGCCCCTTGCCCCTGCCGAACAGCGCGCTGAACAGGCCCACGGTGGAAACCTCGCGGAGGCGGGAACGGAAAGGACTTCCG
>JBBRUO010000096.1:0-13586 GCA_038247725.1 Gemmatales bacterium | reverse complement strand
GTGTGAGGGTGGGCAAGATTGGAACCACGAAGATCACGAAGGACACAATGAGGAAATGTTCAGTTCTCCGCCGTTTTCTTCGTGCTCGTCCTGTCCTTCGTGGTTCAAACTCTTCGTCGCTTCAATCTCTGAGTCGCCCTGGTCAGCGGCCCAAGGCGACTCGGAGATTCAATTTGAAGAATGATTCACCGCGGAGGGCGCGAGAGGGCGCGGAGAAAAAGCCGGGAAAATCAACTCTTCCTCGTGTGCCCTCTCGCGCCCTCCGCGGTGAAATCTTGCCTATCTTCAACCTTCGCACAGCCCTGGTCAGCGGCCGTACAACTCGCCGATGTGGGCGGCGTGCTCGCGGTCGTTCAGCCACGCCGACACCTGGTTCGTTTCCGTCGCCAGCACCTCGGCCTGCCGCTTCTCTTCCCGCACCACCGTGGCGATCTCGTCCGGGATGGGGGCGAACACGGCCCGCAGTTGGTCCGTCAGCTTTTCTTGAAGGCGCTCGCGGAAGTCCTCGCGGATGGTGGACCACCGCACCGGCAGCAGCGAGCCGATGAGCACATGCAGCAGGATAAGCGTGCCGAGCGTCAGGTACACCGGCATGAGCAGCCATGCCAGTGAGGCGTTGAAAGAGTCGTCCGTGAAGAAGCGGTACAGGATGACGATGAGCGAGCCGAGCAGCACCAGAGACGGCAGCGTGTTGCCCAGCAGGTACACCCCGCCCCGCACCGTTTTCCGCCACCCGACCGGGTTCGACACCTCCGCCTCCACCTCGCCAAGGGCGTCCACCAGGGAGCGGGCGAAGCGGTCCTCCCACGGCTGGCGGGCGGCGTCGGCGGTGCGGTCCGACAGCAGCGCGAGCGGGAACCCCCGCTGGTCGGCCTCCACCAGCAGTTGGTTCGGCAGGGCCGTCAGCCGCTGCGACAGCACCTTCTCGGCGGCCTTCTGGGAGGCGGCGTGGACGAACTCGTTCAGGTTCCAGTTGTCCGGCGGGTCGCCCTTGTCGCCGCCGAACCCGAGGCGGGGGACGAACGGGACGCGGGGGCGGAGGCCGCCCGACAGCCGCGCCTTCGAGGTCAGCCGCAGGTACGCCGCCATCAGCCCGCGGAACCGCGAGTACGCCTGCACGCGGAAGTGGTGTTCGACGTCGTTCTGGTGCGGCTCCAGGGTGGCCACCAGCACCGCCGCCTGCTCCTCCCCCTCGGCCGTCAGCAGCGCCTCCCACCGGTCGCGGACGCGGGCGGCCGGGGCGGACAGGTCCGGCGGGGTGACGGCGACAATGGCCGTCGCCGCCTGCGCCACCAGTTGGCTCACCCCCCGCGCCTTCACCGCCTCGATCTCCAGCCGCGTGAGGCCGAGTTCCAGCCACGAGCGGAGGTCGGCGAACTGCTCGCCGGGCGGCAAGTCCGGGGGGACCGCCTGCCCGTTCCGCTCGGCGTCCACCCACAGTTGCGCCGTCGTGCGGAACAGCTTCGGGTTCTGGAACCCCTCGGCCGCGAGGTCCTTCAGTAAGTCCTCGTCCGGCCGCACCCCGACCCCGCCCTCCACGCACCGGTCCCACTTGTTCAGCACGAACGCGAACGCCCGCCGTTGGCGGTGCCTCTTGAACAGTTCCCAGCCGAGCTGGTCGTGGTACTTCTCCTGCGAGCCGACGTACAGCACCACGTCGGCGACGGGGAGCAGTTGCGTCAGCTTCTCGCGGTTGGCGAGGTCGTTGCTGTCGAGGTCCGGGGTGTCCACGATGACCTTTTGCAGCAGCGCGTCGCGGTCGTGCTGGGCCAGTCGGCAGATCCGCAGCGCCGAGTCAAGCCGGTCGGCCTTCACCGTCTGGTGGAAGTACACCACCGGGTCGCGGGTGGTCGGGCGGGTGAACGACGCCTGGGCGACGGCCGACCCGGCGAGGGCGTTCATGAGGGTGGATTTGCCGACGCCGGTGCCGCCCATCAGCATGACCACCAGTAGCGGGCGGTCCACGTCGAGGGAGTCGGCCTTCCGCTGGAAGTCGTCGGCCAGCCCCTCGATCTCGGCCCGCTGGACGAGCGACACCGGGTACCGCCGGCGGCCGTCCAGCCACGAGCGGAGTTGCCGCTCCAGCCCGCGGAGGAGCGGGGCCAGGGTGCGGAGGAACGGCGGCGGTTCGGTGTCGGGGGTCATGGGGCCTCACTGGACGAACCGGCGGCGGGGGCGGCCGGGCGGGTCAGCCCCGGCGATTCGCCGGACACGGGTGGTTCCGGCGGGGTCGCCGGGCGGGTCAACTCGGCCAGCGAGCGGATCGCCTCCGGCACCCGGCGGAGGACCAGTTGTAACTTCTCCAGCGAACTGCCGCCGGAGGTCGGCCGCGCGGTCAGCCACATGGCGACCGGGCCGGTCAGGTGTTCGGCCAGCAACTGCTCCCGCTGCTCGCGGACCCGGTGCCGGCCGGCGTCCACCAGTTGCCGGACGACGAACTCGACCAGCAGTCGCGTCAGGCCGAGTGCCACCGGCAGGATGAGGAAGTGATACCACTGGGGGAACCACAGCACCCACAGGAACACCACGACGACGACGGTGTCGAGGGCGAGGACCAGCAGCCGCATCAGCGTCAGCACTTGCGGGTTGTTGGCGAGCCACTCCGGCACTTCCCGCGCCGTCCGATCCATCTCGTGCGTCTGCGTCCGCTCGAACGCCACCAGGTTCTGCGCGAACTGGTCCCGCGCCTGGGTGCGGAGGCCGGCGTCGAAGGCGTGCGTCAGGTGCTTCCAGACGGGGTGAGTGTTGGTCCGCCGCAGGCACTCGGCCTGAAGCATGTTCAGCCAGTCGTCCATTGCCGTCGTGCAGACGGCCTGTTCGGACAGGTTCGGCGGGGCCGGCCGCGCCAGCGTCTTACCGGCGGCCGTGGCGAGGAACTGGAACGGCCACCGCAGCACCGCGAACACCCCGCCGACGAACCGGCCGGGACCGGGCAACTCCAGCATGTGCAGCACTTGTTCGCGGGTGGCGTCGAACCGGCGGAACGCCTCCCCGACCAGGAACTCGTTGTGGTATCGCTCCTCGAACTGCCGCTTGCCGACGGCCACGAACGCCCGCCACGTGTCGAGTTCGTCCAGGTCGCGGCGGGCCACCTCCAGCAGCCCGGCCCCGGCCTCCTCCAGGTAGTTCACCGCGTTCGCCAGCGTCCGCCGGCGGGCGTCGCCGGGCGACGGGCAGAGGGCCAGCAGTTGATTCAGCAGCGGCAGGCGGAACTTCGCCCCCAGGCCGGACGGGTCGTTGCGGGCGGCGAGCGGGATGTGCGGGATCGTCACCACCGGGATGGGCGGGATGTCGCCGGTCGGCGTCGGCAGGCGGCCGAGGACTTCGTGCCGGAAGTGCGCGACGAGCGGGTCGGCGTCGGCCTCCCGCATCTTCGTCAGGCAGCAGACGACGGCCTTCCCCGCGCGGACGATCAGGTGCAGGAACTGCGTCGGCACCGCGTCGTTGTACCGCTCGTCGGACGCCACATACACCACCACGTCCGCCAGCGCGATGACTTCCATCAGCCGCGAAATGTATCCCGCCGACGCCCAGGTGGTCATGTCCGGGCAGTCCCACACGACGAAGTCGGTGGCCACGTCCGACCCCGTCGGGGTGGGGATTCGCTTCACCTGATACACGTCTTCGTCGAGGTTCGCCGGGGTGTCGTCGCCGAGCCGCTGCAGTGGGCCGAGGAAGCCGAGGTGCGACGGCCACGGGGAGAGCAGGGCGGTCGGCACGAACGCCGTCGGGTGGCGGGTGTACCCGGCCTGCGGGTTGGCGTCTGCCACCACCGAGCCGCACAGGAAGTTCACCACCGTACTCTTGCCCGTGCCCGCGCCGCCGACCACGGCCACGAACAGCGGCTTCGCCGGCTGCCCGTTCGCGCTGGGCGCGATCACGTTCCGCGTCAGCGCGGCGGCCAGCCGCAGGTGCGCGGCGTGGTCGGCCAACTCCGGCTGCGTGCGGCAGTGCGCCTCGAGCCAGGCGAGGTCGTCGGCCAGTTGCCGGGCCGTCTCGCGGTGCGTGTGCGGTTCCATGGGCGGCATTTCACGGAAAAGACGGGCCGACGACAAACGGGAACGAGGGAATTCTACGACCGGAGGGCCGACGGCGCGAGGGGGATGGCAAGTAGGTCGCGGTCGAGCCGGCCGCAGGCCGGGGAGGCCCGACAACCGGCCACCGTATTCGCCAAGGTGACACACCGTCGGGCCTCGTTCCCCGCCGGGGAACTTCGACCGCGACCTACGACCGGAAGGCGGACGGCGCGAGGGGTGTTGCCGGGCGGTCCAGCCGGAACGCCTCGACGGGCAGCTCGCTCGCGGTTCCGGTGAGAAGGTCCGTCATCAGTCGGGCGGTGCCGAGCGACAGTTGCACCCCGGCGCGGAAGTGCCCGGCCGCGCAGAACACGTTCTCGACGCCCGGCACCGGTCCCAGGAACGGCAAGTCGTCGGGCGATCCCGGCCGCAGCCCAGCCCAGGTCTGTTCGACCTCCGCGTCTCGCAGCGTCGGGCACAGGTCGAACGCGAACCGCTTCAACCCTTCGATGCCCTCGGCGGTGTTCGCTTTCTCAAAGCCCGCTTCCGGTTCTTCGGTGGACCCCACCAGCACTCGGCCGTCGGCGCGGGGCACGAGGTAGCGCTTGCCGGACATCAGCACGCGGGTGAACGGCGGTGTTGGGCAGCGGAACAACACGATCTGTCCGCGCACCGGCTTCACGCCGAGTCGGACGCCGAGCGCCGCCAACCCGCCTTCGGCCCACGCCCCCGACGCCAACAGGTACTGACCCGCCGACAAGCGTTCGCCAGCCGCGAGCGTCACGGCGGTCACGCGGTCGCCGGTCCGCACCCACTCGCGGAACTCGGCGTTTGGCGTCAGCGTCACCCCGCTCGCCTGGCACGCAGCGACCAGCGCCCGCAGGTGCCAGGGGTTCCGCACCTGGGCGCACTCGGGCAGGTGCCACGCCTCGGTGTCGGGCACGGACCGCACGCCGGGTTCGACCGCTGCGAGCGCGGCCGCCGACAGTGCTTCGCAGCGGATGCGTTGGTCTTGCCACAAACCGACGGCGTACCGGTCTTCCGCCGGGAGGAACTCGATACTGCCACAGACGCGGTAGCCGTTGTCGAGGCCCGTCCGCTCGCGCAACTCGGCGGAGACGGCCGCGAACCGCGACACGCCCCACGCGCGGAGTCGGTCCACCGGTGAGGCCGCGAACGCCGGATCGCCGGGCGGAAGGATGCCCGCCCCGGCCCACGACGCCTCCCGGCCGAACTCGCCCTTGTCGAGGACGTGGACCCGCCGGCCGGCGTCGGCCAGGAAGTACGCGGTGGTCAGGCCGATGATGCCGCCGCCGATGACCAGCACGTCCGGTGAAGGTGTCATGCGGGTGTTATAAGGCCGGCCGGCCGCCGAGGTCAGGACACCGTCACCCGGTCGCCGAAGCGGGCGGTCAGATACGCGGGCACCTCGGCGCAACTGCTCTGCGAGAACCGCAGCCGTCGAAGGGTGTCCGGGTTCAGCGCGTCGGCGAGGGCGCGGAGGCCGGATGTGGTGTCGTCCGGCGCAATGGAATTCGCGGACAAGTCCAGCACTTCCAGTTGCGGCACGAAGCGGGCGGCGGCGAGGGCGCGGAGGCCGGCGGCGGTGAGTTCGTTGCCGCGCAGGTCCAATTCCGTCAGCCGGGCGAACCGCGTGGCGCGGGCCAGGGACGCGGCCCCTTCGTCGGTCAGTCTTACAGACAGTGTCAAGGACCGAAGCACCGGGGCGAACGGGGCGGCGTTTAGCAAGCGAACCCCGGCGGGCGTGATGCTCCCGTGAACGGTCAACCTGTCCAGTCGCAACCGATCGGAGCGGCAGAGGGCACGCAAACCGGCGTCATCGAGGGTGAGCGTCAAGTCCGTCACCCGATACGCCATCGGCGAGTTGGCGAACAGTTGCACGGTGGGGGCGGGCAGGGGTCTTACTCTTCCATCGCTGAGAACCAAGCCGAAGGTCCGCACCGCCGGCAGGTGCGAGTCGGTGAACGCCGCGAGGCAGGCCACCGGCGGACCACCGGCCGTCAACTCAGTGACCCACAACTCGCAGATGTGTCGTAACCCCGGCTCGCTGAATCGTGGCCACTGCTGCCGGTTACCGGAGAGGAACGCGGCCAACCGGGACACCGGTTCGGCCACCAGCGCCGCGCCGACGGAACCGCCGGCCGGAAGCGCGGCGAGGTCGATGCCGAGTGACCACACGAAGCCCCGGCGAACCACGGCGGCACGAAAGTACGACGGTAGCACCGGGACATCTGGTGGGCCATTGATGAAACAGTTGCCCAAACGGTCCGTTTTGAAAATGTACTCGGCCGGGTTCTGGAGCGGGTCCAAGGCCTTCAGGAACGGGGCGAGCCACGCCGGGCCGTGGGTCCGGAACAACTCCTTCGCGCGATCATTGAGCGGCTTCAACTCGGCCGCTTCGGTCAGTCGTTCCGCTTCGATTTGCAGGCGAACGAACTCGGCCCGTTCGGGTTCGCCGTTCTCCTCGAGCCAGTCGGCGAAGACCAGCCGGCGGAGATCGTTGTCCGGGTCGGCGGCGATCCCGGCGATGAAGGCGTCGCGGTCGGTGGTCATGGGGCAACACTCACCTCGGCACGGGCACCAGGGGAAGGGTGCCGACCGCGCCGCTCGCGAACGGCATCAGCACGACCGTCTCGCTCAGGCGGACGGCCCCCACGCGGGCGGTGCCGGCGGCCGGGTCACGACGGCACACCGCCGTGACGGCCCCCGTCGCCGGGTCGATCTCGCGGACCAGCCCGGACAGGTACGTCACCAGCACGCCCGTCCCGGACGGGGTGAAGCCGAGGATTTCGCCGGCGTCGGGCACGGCGGGCGTCACCCACGCCGGGGCCTCCTTCGACGGGTCGAGGGCCACGAGGGTCTTGCGGTCCACGGTGGCGACGACCACTTTGGCGTTAGAAAAAACCGGCCCGGTCGCGGCCCCGGCGGGGATCGGGCCGTCGGGGGTGCCGTTCCAGCGGCGGACGGAGTCTGTCGTCTTCGTCGGGTCGAAGAGCTGGACGACGCCTTTCACGTCGGCGATCAGGTAGTGCGGGGTGCCGTCGAGGGATGTCACCGTGACGGGGCGGCTGATGGGGTTCCGCGCGGTCCACGGCCCGCCGGACTTTTGCGGGGTGTCCCCGACCCACTTCCACCGCACCGCCCGCGTGCCGCCGTCGGTGGCGAGGAACTCGTCCGGCCCGGTGACGGTCAGGTCGCATCGCCCGTCGCTCCCGCCGCCGGCCTTCCACTGCGTCCCTTGCGGCAGTTCCGCGTCGGTGATGGCGAGGCGGTACACCGCGCCGCTGCTCAGGGCGACGAGCAGTTTGTCGCCGAGGACCGCGACCGGCCCGGCGAGTAGCCCCGGCACCGGCAGGGTGGTTTCGCCGGCCGGCTTGCCGCCGGTGAACTTGCGGAGAAGCAGTTTGATGCCGTCCGGGCCGGCGTCGGCGACGGCGACCCACACGTCCTTGCCGTCCGCGGACACGGCGACTTCGGCCGGCAGCCCGCCGACGGACGCCAGCGGCTTCGCCAGCGTGGTGGCGGTCAGGGCGGGGTCGCCACCGTCAGCCGGGGCGGTGCGGGACAGGCGGTACGCGCCGCCGGCTTGATCGACGAGCAGGTGCCCGCCGTCGCCGGTCGGGACGGGCGGGTGCGCGGCCACCGCGCCGAGTTGCCGCCACCACCGCACCTCGCCGGACTCCAGGTCGAAGGCGACCACATGCACGGCGTCGGCCTGCTCCGGGCGGACGGTGACGACGGCCATGTTCAGCGCCGGGCGGAGTTGCGGGCGGCCGGCCGCCGCCCCCAGTGACACCGGCTTGTCATTCCACGTGACGACCCCGCCGGGCACCAGCCGCGGCCCGTTCGCCGCGGTCACCGCCTTGCGGATCCGCGACACCCGCCCGCCGGCCAGCACCCAGTACGAGTCGTCGCCGGCGGTCACCACCTGGGCGGAGTCCAGCGCGTCCGGGTCGGCGGCCGGTTTGACGCCGGGGACGGCGAACAGCGGCGCGTCGGTGTTCCCCGGCTGGGCCACCCCGAACACGGCGAACACCCCGGTGTCGGTGGCGACGGCCACCCGCTCCCCGTCCGACACCGGGGAAAAGCCGATGTGCCCCGGCACCGTCACGTCGGCGGTCTGCTCGGCCGGCGTCTCCGCTTCCACCTTCACCTCGGCCAACTCGGTCGGGTTCGGCAGGCCGAAGGCGCGGAGCGTGGTCCCCGTCGTCCCGGCCTTCTGCGCCAGCACCAGCCGCCGCGGGGCGGCCGGGTCGGCGGCCGCCGCCAGGACCGGCTCGCCCAACAGCGAGTCCTTCGGGTGGTCGGTGCGCAGGATGCGCACGCACGTCGGCGGGAGGCGGCCGCCGTTCGGGTCTTCGCGGCCCACCTCCACGATGAACACGCGGCGGCTGTCGCCGGGGACGACGAGGAAGGCGTGGCCGGGGCGTGCGCCGGGGAGGACGGCCAGGGGCGTGCCGATCCGCTGCCGCAGTTCCAGACCGCCGGCCTTCTCGCCGCTGCGGAGGTCGATCTGCACCACCGTCCCCAGATTATCTTGAAGCGCGACGAACAGTTGACCGCCGACGCGGGCGGGCCTGCCGAGGGCGGGCGCGGGCAACGGCTGCGACCACTCCGGTTCCCCGGTGCGGCCGCGCCGCGCGACGAGTGCCGGCTTGCCGTCCACGTTCGTCGGCACGATCACCCACTCGCCGGCCCCGTCGCCCAGCGGCACCACCAGCGGCTCCGGCGGCCGCGGGTCGGCCAGCCCCGCCACCCGCGCCGCCCACTGCAACTTGCCGGTGTGCCCGTCCAGCGCGTACAGGATGCCCCGGCTGACGGCGTAAATGGTCTCGGCGTTCGCCGCCAGCACCGGCTTCGGCTCCGGCGAGTTCCGCACCAGCGGGGCGACGAACGCCACCGACTTCGGCTCCCCCGGCGACCGCCGCGCGGCGACCGCGTCCGGGGTGAACCGCACCAACTCGCGGATCGCCCGCCGCGCGGCCGCCGTCATTCGCAGGACTTCCGCATCCTTGTTCAGCGCGGCCGCGGTCATCGCCGCCTCGAACGCTTCCACTCGCGCTTCGGTCGGGTCGGCGGCCAGGGTCCGCCACGGGGCGAGGGTGGCCAGCCGCGCCCGTTCGGCGGCCACCTCGGCGGTCACGGCGTCGAACTTCGCCCGCAGTGAGTCCGGGGCGGGCGTGGTCGGGTCGCGGTACTGGTCCAGCGTGCCGAGCAGGGCCAGGCCGTCGGCGACCGACTGGTCCGCGGCCGTCAGTGCCGTGGGCGGTTTCGTGCGGTCCTGGCGGAACTCCTTCACCCGGTCGGCGGCGTGGTCGTGGAGGATCGTCACCAGCTTCTGCCCGACCTGATCGACGAGCGCCCCGTACCCGTCCTTCGGCAGCGCCAGTGGGGAGTCGCCGAACTCGGCCGCGAACTGCGCGAACACTTTCTGGGCGTTGGCCGGGTCGTCGCGGGTGGCCACCGCGCCGACGCTGGTCTGGACGCCGGAGAAGCGGGCGAAAAACTGGTACTTGGGGACACTCTCGCTGGTCGGATATTCGGCCGCCAGTTGCTCGTACCGCTTGGCGGCGTCGCCGTACTTGCCGTCGTTGAACAGGGTCTCGGCTTCGTCCGCGAGCTGCTTCTCGGACGCCACCTCGCGCAGGAAAAGCATGTACACGGTGGCCCCGACGGTGCCGAGCAGCACCGCCACCAGCCCCCAGAACACCACTTTCGACAGCCCGCCCTTCTTCTTCGCCCGTGTGCGGATCGGCGAATCGTAGTCGTCTTCGATGGTCGTCGTGGGCCGCACGGGGACGGTGCCCGGCGGGGGCTTCGCCTCCGGGCCGGCCGTGGCCCAGTCCACTTCCTTCGGGCCGGGCAGTCTCTTGGCAACGGACGGCGGCGGGGCCGGCTTCGGGGGAATCGGCTGCGGCGGGACGGACAGCACCCGCGCCAGGGTCGGGCCGTCACCGGTGGCGACGATTTCGGCGTCGAAGACGCCGGGGCGGTGCGGGAGTGTCGGGGCGGTGGGGGACACCGCGTCCACGTCCAGCACCGGCGGCGGTGAGGCCAGTGGCGTCGGCACCGGGGCGAAGTCGAACTCGGGCACCGGGACCGGCGCGGGCGGAGGGGGCGGCGCGACGGCCACGGCGTCCGCGTCGGCCACCACGAACACCTCGTCGCAGTCGCGGTTCGGGCACCGCATGGCCTTCCCGATCAGGTCGCGGCTCAACTGGAAGCGGGTCTCGCAGTGCGGACAGACGACGCCGGTGGTCACGCGCGGACTCCGAATTACGGTGCGGCGGATGTGAAGGCCGACGGGGTATTCTAACCCCGTCGGCCGGACGGCGGAACCGACAACCGCCGTCACTTCCGCCCGTGCCGCCAGCCGATCAGGAACAGCACCAGCATCATCCCGGCGAAGACGGTCAGGATGCCCGCCTCCCCCTTCGCCCATTCGCCGACGGACCCGCTCAGGTTGAGCGACTTGAGGAACGGCTGGTTGAACGCCAGGAAGGCGGCGAAGACGGCGGCGATGGAGCCGCCGGCGATGTACCCGGACGCCATCAGCACCCCCGGCCCGGAGTCGCCCTCCTCCGCCGGGGCCTTCCGCAGTTTGTCGCTGAACAGCCGCAACATGCCGCCGAGGAAAATGGGCACCGACGACGCCAACGGCAGGTACACGCCGACCGCGAACGGCAGGGACGGCACCCCGGACAGTTCCAGGGTGACGGCGATCAGCACCCCGATCATCACCAGCCCCCACGGCAGGTTCTTGTCGAACAGGCCGTTGATGATGAACGCCACCAGTTGCGTCTTCGGGGCCTTGAACCGGTCCACCGGTTCGGTGCTGCCGTCCTCGGTCTTCAGCTTGCCGTTCACCGCCGGGTCGCACAGGTACGCGAACGCGCCGGTGTCGGGGTGAATCAGGTACCGGCCGCCGTCCACACCGGGCATCTCGCCGTCCGCCACCACCAGCACGAAGTACTCGGTCGGGTCGTCGGCGTGCGGGCCGCGGGGCACCCGCTCCTTCGCCGTCAGGGTGGCGGTGTCCACGGTCACGGCGGGCAACTTCTGGTTGCTGTAGATGGTCCCGGCGTTGTTCATGATGAGCAGTACGAATCCGACCACCACGGCTGAGGTGAGAGTGCCGATGAGAATCGCGTACTGCTGCCAGATGGGCGTCGCGCCGAGCAGGTGGCCGGTCTTCAGCGCCTGGGCGGTGGTGCCGCCGTTGCTGCTGGCGACGCACACCACCCCGGCGATGGTCAGGGCCAGGAGCTTCGTCTCCTTGCTCAGGTGGAGGACCCCCGCCTCGCCGAGGCCGAGCAGAATCAGGCAGACGAACAGCAGCGTCGCCACCGTCATCCCGGAGATGGGGTTGGACGACGACCCGATTTCCCCCGTCAGCCGGCTGGAGACGGTGACGAACAGGAACCCGAACAGGAAGATCAGGCACGCGCCGAGGATGCCGGCCAAGTTCAGCCCGAGGCCGAGCGACGGGGCGAGGGCGAGGGCCAGGATCAGCCCGATGCCCCCGAACAAGACGACACTCATCGGCATGTCGCGGTCGGTCCTCTTGATTCTCCCGCCACCGCCCGGCCCGGAGCGCAGGTCGCGGAACGTGGACGCCACCGACCCGACGATGACGGGGAGCGCCTTCAACATGCTGAAGATGCCGCCGGCCGCCACCGCCCCGGCCCCGATGTACAGGATGTAGTGGGTGCGGATGTCGCTGGTGTCCATGTTCCGGACGAGGCCCTTGTCCACGGTCGGCCACCCGCCGACGGCCGCGCCCACCCCGTCGTCAAGTTGGTAGTCGTGCTTGGCCGGGGCGACCGGCTCGGTCAGCGCCTCGCCGACGTACGCGATGGTCGGGGTGACGACCAGGTACGCCAGCACCCCGCCGGCCACCATGATGCCGGCGATCCGCGGCCCGATGATGTACCCGACGCCGAGCAGCGGGCTGGTCCACTCGCCGCCGACCGCCCCACCCTTCAACCCGGTCCCGGCCAGCGAGTGCTCCGTCTCCTCCCGGAACAGCTTGAAGATCTTCTGGCAGACGGTGACGACGAACCCGATACCAAACCCGGCGAACAGCAGGGCGGCCGCGCTGCCACCCTTCTCTCCGGCCTTCAGCACGTCCGCGCAGGCGGTCCCCTCCGGGTACTTCAACTCGCCGTGCTTCTGGACGATGAACACCCGCCGCAGGGGGATCATCATGAGGATGCCGAGCAGCCCGCCGAGGACGCCGACGGTCATCACCCGCAGCACGTCCATGTCGTAGCCGATCAGGAACAGCGCGGGCATGACGAGGCCGACGGCGAAGGCGATGCTCTCGCCCGCGCTGCCGGCCGTCTGGACGATGTTGTTCTCCAGGACCGTCCGCTGGCGGAGGCCGAACGCCTTGCTGATGCCGCGGAAGAACGCGAACGACAGCACCGCCACCGGGATGCTGGCCGACACCGTCAGGCCGACCTTCAGCACCAGGTACATGCTGGACGCGCCGAACACGATGCCGAGTAGCGTGCCGACGAGGATCGGTGCGAGGGTGAACTCCTTCGGCGTTTCGGACGCGGGGACGAACGGCTGGAAATCGGGCGGGGCGGGCGCGGACATGCGACGGCTCGTGAGGCGGTGGACGGGAACCGGGCGCGAGAGGTGCGGACTAGAGTCGCCCGAACCCCCGGCCCCGTCAACCCCGACGCTCCCGCGGAATCGGCGGCGGTCACTTCGGCAGCGGCACCTGGGCCGTGCCCATCAGATACTTCACCAGGTCCAGCACCTCGTCCGGCTTGAGCGCGTCGAGCATCCCCTCCGGCATGACGGACAACTGCGTCGGCTTCTTCTGGTCGATGTCGGCCGTCGGGATGACGACCTCCTCGTTCACCGTTCGCACCGTCACCGCCCTGCCTGTGTCCCGCTTCACGATGCCGGACACGACCCGACCATCGGCCAAGTAGAACTGCGTCATCTTGTACTCGTTCGCCACCGCCGCGCTCGGATCGACGACGTTTTCCAACACATAATCCAGGTTCGACCGCTGCCCGCCGGTCAGTTCCGGGCCGACCGCCTGCCCGTCATCGAACAGTTTGTGGCAGGTCGCGCAGTTCTTGGCGAACAGCACCCGGCCGTTGGCGGCGTTCGCCGACACCAGTTTGTCCGGCGTCAAAAGGCCCTTGTACTTGTCCATCAGCGCTTTGCGGTCGGCGCTGGCCGGCTTCACTTCGCCCCACACGGACGCCAGCTTGGTCTGAACCGCCTTGTCCTTGATGGCGGCGATCTGCCGGGCGGTGAAGGCGGTGATGTCGGCCTTCGGCACGTCGCCTTTCTCCACGGCGGACAGCAGCGAGAGGGCGTAACTCGCGCGGCTGGCGAGCGTCTGCACGGCGTCCGCCTTCTCGTCGGCGGTGAACTGCCCGTACAGCGCGAGTACGATCGTCGGCGTGCGGTCGTCTGGGTAATTGGCCAGCGCGCGGATGGCGGCTCCGCGAACTTTATCGTCCGTCAGCGCCATGCGGAGCAGCGGCGCGAGGTCCGGCACCTTCGCCCCGGCCAGTAACC
>JBBRUO010000095.1:0-13680 GCA_038247725.1 Gemmatales bacterium | reverse complement strand
TTCCACACGATCCAGGGCAAGCGGTACTCGCACCTGATCGACCCGCGAACCGGCTGGCCGGCGAACGCGGTGGTGTCCGCCACCGTGATCGCCCCGACCAGCGTGACCGCGAACGCCCTGGCCACGACCCTCGGCGTGATGGGTGTTGAAGAGGGCTTGCGGCTGGTGTCCACGGTGCCCGGTGCCGGGTGCCTGATCGTTGGCCAGGACGGCAAGCAGTTCCGCTCGCCCGGCTTCCCGCTGTGGCCGATTCTGACCAATGAAGACGCGCCGACCGCGTGGCCGACTGGCTTCCAGGTGAGCGTGGCGTTGGAGTTGCCCGCCATCGCCGCCGGGAAGTACCGTCGCCCCTACGTCGCGGTCTGGTTCGAGGACGCCGACGGCAAGGCGGTTCGCACCCTGAACGTGTGGGGCAACTCGCCGAAGTACACCAAGGATCTCACCGACTGGTGGAAGTTCGCCAAGGGCAACCGCGAACTGGTGAAGGCCGTCACCCGCGCCACGCGGGGGCCGGGCAAGTACGCCCTGGTGTGGGACGGCAAGGACGATGTCGGCAAGGCGGTCCCGCAGGGCAGTTACACGGTGAAGGTGGAAGTCCACCGGGAACACGGCAAGCACCTGCGGCAGTCCGGCAAGATCGAGTGCGGGGCCGACGCCGCGACGCTGAAACTGGCCAAGAACGACGAGACCGGTGAGACCGTCGTCACTTACGGGGCCAAGAAGTAATGTCGCCCGCGTATCGCAAGTTGCTCAAGGTCAGCCGGATCGCGCACGTCTACCTGACGCTGTTCGGCCTCATCCTGATCCTCTTTTTCTCCGTCACCGGGTTCATGCTGAACCACCCGCAGTGGTTCCTGCCCAAGGATTTGAATCGCCCGCCGCGCGCCGGCAAAGTGCCGATCGAGTTGCTTCAACCGCTGGACAAACTGGCGGTCGTGGAGTTCCTCCGCCGCGACCTCGGCGTGAGCGGGTTCCTCGGCGGCGACCCGCGCGAACACGACCGCTCCGACGCGGCCGAGGAGGTGCCGCGAGAGGTGCCCCGCACCCGCGACCTGTCGTTCCTGTTCCCGACGCCGAAGAAAGACCCGGCCGACCCGACCGTGCAGCCGGTCCAGTTGACCTTCGCCCAGCCGGGCCGGTTGTTTGAGGTGAAACTGTGGCTGGAAGACGAACCGACGGATCCGGACGAAGAACCCAAGAAGGCCGGCGATGTCGTCATCGACGAGCGGACGGAAGGGTGGGCTGGGGTACTGTTGGACCTGCACAAAAGCAAGGGGTCCGGCCGCGCGTGGGCGTGGGTGATCGACATCACCTGCGGACTGCTGGTGGTGATCTCCGTCACCGGGCTGGTGTTGTGGTCGTCGCTGAAGACGCGCGGAAAGTGGGGCGTCGCGTGCGTGTTGCTCGGCGGCCTCGCGGCGGTGGCGGTGTACGTCCTCGGCGTGCCGTGACCCGTCGCACACAGACACGAGCCCGCTGAAGTGGTCCCGGCGTCGGCTGCAAATGATCGCCCTCAACGCGCGCGGACATCGACGGTGGAACTCCTAACCTAAACGCGGTTGTACCCAGTCCACACGGAAGGAAGCAGTGAAACCGCCGTCGGGAGACCGCCGCTTCAACTCCATCCGTCGGGCCTTCGCACTCGGCACGTGTCTGGGGCCGGTCGGCTACGTCGCGTCGGCCGGACAGATGTCGCGCGGGTCCGGCCCCGTTGTCGTTGCCGGCGGGGACGGGCCGACCGACCCCCGGAATCGACCCCGCGACCCGACCGCCGCGATGTCGTTACCGATACTCGCCGTGGAGCCACTTCCGAACCCGGATTTCTCGCCGCCGCGCGACAACAGACTCGGAGTCGTCGGCCTCGGCTTTTACACGAACACGATTGTGTCACTCTGTTCCGAAGTCGGACTCCCGATCGGATTCGTCGTGGACGACCGGGAAGGGCACGAGGGTGACCCGTTCGGGGCGGCCTCTCACCTGGCCCGGCGGGGCATCCCGCTGCTCTCTGCCGCCGAGTTCGCTCAGCGGGCGAGGCAGGCGGAGGGCGGGCTTGTCCTGGTCGCCGGTCGGATCGAGTGTCAGTTGCCGCTCGCTCTCGCCGACGACCCCTACCGGCAGGTCGCCCGGTGGGTGGCGCGGACGGCACCGGGCGCGGCCGCCCCACTTCACCCCGCGGCGCTGGTCGAACGGGTAGCCCCACTCCCCTGCCCGAACCGCTACGCCGTGTTCGGCTTCCCCGGCTCCGGCAACGTGCTGACCCAGAACCTCGTCGAGGGGTTGTACGCCCGCCGCCCGGCCGAGGTGCCGAGGGACTGGCAGGTGCGGTCGAACCTGACCGAACAGTACTTCTACAGCGTCACGGCGCGGGTGCATTCGCTCCTCCAGCCGCTCGCCCCGACCCGCGTCGAGTTCATCCCGTACGACTTCGGCACGATGCGGATCTCGGTGGCGTGCGGCGACCGGGCCGGTGTGGTGTACGACGTGCCGAGCAACCGGCACACCGGGTTCCAGTCGTTCCCGACGCACTCGCGGCCGTACCGCCGGGCGGTGGACTTCTTCACGTCCGTCTCCGCCCCGTGCGTGGCCGTCGTTCGCCACCCTCTGGAAACGCTGCTGTCCGGGGCGAACAAGATCGAACGGCCGGCGGGACCGGTGCTGGACGACCCCCAGTACCTCGACCGGGCGGCGGCGGACCTGGCCGACTGGACCGCGCACCTGTTGGCCACCCGCGACCGGGTGTGCGTCGTCCGGTACGAGGACCTCGCCGCGCGGGACGTCGGCGAACTCCGCCGGATGGCCGCCTCGGTGGGGGTGCCGATCTCCGAGGCGGAAGCCGGGGAACTGTACGGCCGGTACTTGAACCGCAATCTGACGGCCGCCACGAACAAGCACTTTTACCGCGGGGGCAGCGACAAGTGGCGGGGCGAGTTGACCCCCGAACACCTCCGCCGTGTGACGGCTCACCTGCCGGCCGAGGCGTTCACCGCGTTCGGGTACGAGGTGCCGACCGTAGCCGATCTGGCACCGGTGCCGGCTCGCGGGTCGCCGATGCCGCGGAGCGAACTGTACGCCTGCCTGCTGGGGGCGTACCCGCTCCACCCGGTGCCCGGCCCGAACGGGATGCGGGTGTGTGGGTCCGACGCGGACATGGTCGCCGGCCTACTCGCCGCGTTCGGGGATCCGGGCCTACTCGCCACCCTCGATGTCGGCGGGACGTCTGACCCGGTCCCTCGTTCGGCCGCACTCGCTTAACGCCGGAGCCGGGCTGCCCCCGGCGCGGCCCTCACATCACACCGGGGATCGGCCGGCCGGCGTGGCCGAAGAAGACCGGCCGGTTGCTCGCCGTGTAGATCGGCTGGTCCCGGTCGAGGCCGAGTTTGGAGTAGATCGTCTGGGCATAGTCTTCCGGAGTGTACGGCGCATCCGTGACGTACCCGCCCTCGCGGTCGGACTTACCGATGACCTGACCGCCCGGCACCCCCGCCCCGGCGAACACGATGCTGTACGCGTGGGTCCAGTGGTCGCGGCCCTTCGCCTTGTTGATCTTCGGTGTCCGCCCGAACTCGCTGACGAAGCACACCAGAGTTTCGGCCAGCAGCCCCCGTTCGTGAAGGTCCGTGATCAGGGCCGAATACGCGCGGTCCACGCTGCCCATCATCACCCAGTCGCCGATGCCGTACCGCCCCGCCCCCGCCCCCGTCGCGCCGGGCAGTTGGCACGTCCCCTTGGCGTAGATGTGGTCGTGGTGGTCCCAGTTCAGGTTGCCGCCCTTCGGCGTCTCCTTCGTCAGCGGCCACCGCGTATCCACGGTGACGAACCGGACGCCGGCCTCGATCAACTTCCGCCCGACGAGGTAGCACGCGCCGCGGTGTCCGGCCCCGTAAGCGTCCCGCACCTTCCGCGACTCGGCCTTCAGATCGAAGGCGTCGTTCACCTTCGGGCTGGTGAGCATGTCGAACGCCTGATCGTAGAAGCGGTCCATGCCGCCCACGTCCGCCCCCGGTCGGGCGGCCGCCTGCCGCGCGTCGAGGGCGGCGCGGAGGCCGTGGCGGTCGCCGAGGCGGTCCCCCTCGTTGTCCTTGCGGACGGCCAGCCCGTCGATCTTCCACGCCGGGTCGGCGAGGTCGCGGCCGCCGGTCTTGAACACCTGCGTGCCGGCGGGCAGGAAGCCGGTGCGGGTCTCCTTCGCCTGCTCGTGGTTGCCCGGCACCATGACGTAAGGCGGCAGGTACCGGCACTCGCTGCCGAGGACGTGCGACACCACCGAACCGATGTCCGGCATGGTCAGGGACGCCGCCGCCGGGTGCGCGCCGGACAGGGCGTACTGGGTGCCGTTCGGGTGCGCGTCGGCCCCGCCGCGGGCGTGGTGCATCGACCGCACGACGCACAGCTTGTCGGCGACCTTCGCGGTCAGCGGCAGCAGTTCGGTGAACTGCATCCCGGCGACTTTCGACGCGATCGGCTTGAACGGGCTGCGGTTGTCACTCACCGCCTCCGGCTTCGGGTCCCAGGTGTCCATGTGGGACAGCCCGCCCTGTTCGTAGATGACGAGGACGTTCTTCGCGGCCGCCTTCCGCCCGGTCTCCTTCGCGACGGCGAGGCACTGCGGTAGCGTGAGGCCGAGGACGCTGGCAGCGCCGAGGCGGAGGGCGTCGCGGCGAGACGCGGGACGGTCGAGGCGGTCCCGAAACCAGTTGGCGGGCATGGGCACAAGCTCGGTGGATGGACCGCGGCACGAGCGCCGGGCAGGCAGGAGAGAACAACATCAGTATCGCCGAAAGCCGTGTGGAAGGGGAGGCGGAAAATCCCCTTCATCGCTCACGGCAGCAAATCGGCAACGCGAAGAGTGGCGGTCGGCACGGCGAGTGGGGTGACGGTCTGGGCGTCCGTGAAGGTGGCGTGGGTGCGGTAGGTGACGGCGGTGAGGGCGGGCGGCAGCGGGGCCGGGTCGCGGAACACGTGCAGGGTACGACCGTCCACGTCCAACACCCAGTAGTCGGGGATCCCGGCCGTCGCGTACAGCTCGGCCTTCACCGTCCGGTCGTAGTCCAGCGAACTGTCCGCGATCTCGATGACCAGATCGGCCCCCGTCGGGTGGGCCGTCGTCCCCCGCGCCGACCCGCGCACCACTGCAATGTCCGGTTCCGGGTCGGTGGACTGGCCAAGGACCAGCGGCATTTGCACGCAGAACCGCCAGCCGGGACCGAACGCGAACCGGATGGCGGTGTCCGTCAGTTCCAGAGCGATCCGGTGCGGCGGGTTCCTCGGCCCTTCCTCGTAGACGAACCCGCGGATCAGGCTGGCGCGGCGGCCCTCGAAGAAGCCGAGTTCGCCCATCTGGTGGAACTGCGGCACGGTGAGCGTGTACGGCTTCGGGGCGGTTATCACGCGCGGCCCCGGTGCGGCGGTCGGCGGCGAGGCGAGGCGAGGACGGCGGACATGGCGGTTCCCCATCGGAGGCGGAAGGTGGTGGCATTGTAACCGATCCCGGCGCGGTTCGGCTTGCCCCGGCGGTGCCCGATGCGATACCACTATTGCCAGACCCACCCCACCTGTTCCGCCGGAGAGGGTTTCACTTGTCCTGGCCTTCGGATCGAGTGCTGCTCGCGGTCGCGGTGGCGTGGCTCGCGGTGAACGTGTCGCCCCGCTGGTATCCGACGCCGGACAGCGCCGGGTATCTGTCGGTCGCGCGGGAACTCGCCGACACCGGCCGGCTGCGGAACCTCGACTCGCCGCACATCTACTACCCCGTCGGCTATCCGGTGCTGCTCGCGCCAGCGTTCCTCGTCGCGGACGAGCCGTTCCTGCTCATCTCGGTGATGCACTTCGCGCTCGCGCTGGCGTTGTTGGTGCTGGTGTACCGCTGGGTGCGCGAGTTCTTCCCCGAACACGCCGCGTGGGTGACGTTGCTGACGGTGGCGAACACGTCGTTCGGCCACATCTACCGGCGGACGCTCGGCGAGACCGCGTTCATGGTCGCCTGGATGCTCGCGGGCGCGGGCTTCCACCGCCTGTTGCGGGACGGCCGGGGGCACCTCGCGGCGGCGGTCGCCCTGATTCCCCTGGTCCTGATCCGGCCGGCCGGGGCGATGCTCGCGGGCGGTCTCGTGGTGTGTCTCGCGCTCGCCGCGTGGCGGAAAGAACGGTCGTGGCGAACCGCGTTCCTGTCGGCGCTCGTGGTGGTGCCGGCGGCGGCGGCGCAACTCGCGTGGATGACCCGCGACCGACTGGCGGCCGAGGCACTCGGAAACCCGACGTACTCGGAGCAACTCCGCGACCCGACGTTCACCGTCGGCGGGCAACTGGTGGAAGGGCTGCGGCTCCGCATTCAGGAAGCGGGGCGGCTGCTCATGCCCGGCATGTTCCGCTCGTACGCCGGCCGGGGGAAGTGGCTCGACGTGAACATGCTCGTCTTCGCGCCGATCACGGTCGCCTTACTCATCGGGTGGTGGGCCGCCGTCCGACGGCACCGGGACGTTCACCTGTGGGCGCTGCCGTTCTATGTCGGGCTGTACATCTCGTGGCCGCACGACCAGACGACGCGATTCTTCACGCCCATCTTGCCGATGCTGCTCGTCTGCCTGTTGACAGTGGTGCGTCAGTACCCGTCGGAGAAAGTCCGCCGCGCGGGGATCGTGTTCGCGGCACTCCACTTGGGCGTGGCGCTCGGCTTCTGGCTGCTGGACGAGCGGAGAAAGAACGACCGGCTGATGGCACGCCTGCCGGAGTTGCGGCGGATCGTGGCTACGATTCCGCCAGACGAACGCGGCCTGGTGGCGATCTCGTCCGCGTGTGGCGACGAACACCCGCTGCTAAGTTTTCACCTGAACCGCGTGGTGCGGTCGTGGTCCGCGACGGACGCGGGCGAACTTCCCGCGTCCGTCCGTTGGCTGGTGACCCGCGACGGCGACACCCCGCCGCCGGGGTTCACGCCCGCCCTCCCGCCCCGCCTCTGGCACCGGTGAAGGCTACTCCTTTCGGAGCGACGGGATCAGCGGGGCCTTCGCCGCACTGCGGGTGGCCCCCACCGCCACGAGCAAGCCGACGACGAACACCCCGCCGAGCAGCGCGCCCAGACGCGGCGCGTCGAACTCCCCGCCGAGTTGCAGGTTCGGCAACACCGAAATCACTGCCGCGACGAGGCCGATCCCCAACCCCACCGCCAGCAGCAGCAGGTTCTCGACCAGCACCAGTCGGACCAGCGTGCCGGGGCGGTAGCCGACGGAACGCAGCACCGCCAGTTCCGACCGCCGCTCCCAAACGCCACGCAGGATGACCACGCCCAGCCCGCACACGCCCAGCAGCAGACCCAACCCGCCGAGCAACTGGAAGGTGGACAGATACGCGCCGATGACGGCCTGATACGTCGCCACCTTGTCCGCCGTGCGGGACACCACGAGACCGTTGCTCTGGAGTCCGGTTTCGAGTAGCGTCGCGGCGCGGTCGAGTTGGTCCGCCGGGGCGTCAATGAGGAACAATCGGAACCCCTCCTCGCGCGGGTACAGCGTGAGGAAGTTCGCGTCCGACATCAGCAGTTCACTTTGGAAGATGCTGTCCTGGAAGGTGCCGACGATCCGCAACGTCACCTCGCGGCCGTTCTCGTCGGGCACCGTCACCGTGCCGCCGAGGAACGTCTTCAGCATCCACAGGGCCGTGTTCTGCTCGACGAAAACGGGGATGCTTCCGTCCTCGCGCGGCTTCGTCAGCAGCAGCCACGGGTTCGCCTGCTCCTCCGGCGTCTCGGCTTCGGTCATGGCGAACGTGAAGCGGTTCTGCGGGATCAACTCTTGCGGGACGCCGACGACGCGGGGCCGGCCGGCCTGATACAGGTTCAGGCAACTGGCGTCGTCGCCGCCCCGCAACCGGAACGCCATCGCCGTCAGTTTCAGTTCCGCCAGGTCCGCTTTCGCCTGCTGAAATCGCGGGTCGGACGACGCGCCGCCGTAGGCGTCCTGCAGGCTCGCGAGCAGGTCGCCGTACCCCGGTTCGCGGTCGAACGGCTGGAACACCGGCACCGCCGCCTCGGCGATCAGCGGGAACCCGCCGCTGCCGCCGCTGGGCAGGGCGAAGTCCGCCCCCGGCTTCTTGCGGAAGCTTTCCACCGCCACCAGCAGGAACGTCGCCAATGACAACAGGCTGACAGTCAGCAGGCTGCGGGACGCCGAGCGGGTGGCGTTGCGCAGGCCCAGCGCCGGCACCGAATGGACCATCGACGGTGCCCGCCGCAGCCACGCGCGGAACAGGAACACCCCGGCCAGTAGCAGGAAGAACCCGCCGCCGAAGAAGCTGCCCGCCCGCATGTCCGCGTTGCCGACCCACCGCCCGCCGACCACCAGCCCGACGCCCAACACCATGCACACACCGGCGTAAATCACCGACCGGCGCGGCGTCACCGGCTTGGCTTCCAGTTCCATCACTTCGGACTGCCCACGCAGCAACTGCGGCGGCGGAACTTTCACCAGCGCCCGCACACCCAGCCAGATGGCGAACGTCGCCACCAAGCACGTCACCTCAAATCCGATGAGCAGCGACCACCCGCTGTAGTGCAACTTCAAGTACGAGCCGACGTTGGCGTCCGGCCACAGCCCGGCCAGCACGCGGAGCATCCCGTCGGCGTACAGGATCGCCAGCCCGACCCCGACGGCCGCCCCGACGGCCGCGACGATTCCCGCCTCGCTCAGCAACATGCTCCGCACCTTGCGCGGCGAATACCCGGTCGCCAGTAGCAGCCCGACCTCCTTCGCCCGCCGGTCCACGGCCAACCGGAACAGCATCCCGACCAGCAGCAGCGCGGCGAGAATGAGCAAGAAGCTGAACGCCAGTAGCATCATGCCGAAGTCGGTGCCGCCCTTGCTCGCGGCCAGGAACTGTTCGCGGAACGGCTGGAACGTCAGCCCGACGGCGGCGGGGTCGAGCGTTTCCGGGAGTGACATCCGGAGGTGCGCCACGGTGTCGGTCGGGTTTTCCCCGTCGGGCACCGCGATGCGGATCGACGTGACCGACCCGAACCGACTACCGAACAACTTCTCGCCGGCGGCGCGGGTGATGTACGCCTTCGGGGTGGCGCGGTAGCGGTCCCAGAACTGCTCGTTCGCGTCGCGCGACTTGATGCGGGCCGCGTTGTACGGGAACGGCGGCTGCCAACTGCTCATCGTCAATTGGTCTGTGATGCCGGGGAACGGCGGGGTCAAATCGCGGTCCAGCGCGGGCACCTCGAACGGCACCCGCCCGGCGAGTTTGAACGTCGCCCATGCTTCTTCGACGGTCGCTTCCATCTCCGGCTTAAAGTAGCCGACAGTCAGCTTGCCCCCGACGGGCACGTCCTTCAGCGGCGACTTGTCCCAGTCCAGGAGCAAGATTTCGTCGTCTTTCAGGGCCGTCACGCCGTCGGGCAGGAACGGGCCGAGTGGCGGTTTCGCGGCCACGTCCACGGCGGCGATCATCGAGTACGGCAGCGTCGGGATGTCGGCGTATTTCGCCGCGTCGCCCTTCGAGGGCATGTTCGGGAGGTGCGTGTCGCCGGCGGAGATGGTGTTGGCGAGGTAGATGAGCGTGCGTTCGGAGCGCAGGTTCAGGGCGGCAACGGCCCTCTCCACGGCGACCACGGTCGCGGCGTCGAGGACGAGTTGCTCGCTCTCCACCGAGATGTATTTTTTCTCCTGCCCCGGCCCGGCCGCTTTCAGCCGGAGGCCGTAGTCGGCCAGGTCCAGCGCCGGCGCGAGGGCGGCATTCGCCTCGTCGGCGGTCCCGCCATACGACAGCAGCGCGTTCACCTTGCCGGGCAGGCTCAATTGCTTCTGCAACAGCGCGAGCGGCACCAGGATGTTCAGGGGCGGTTCCGGGTTCGGCGTCAGGTTGAAGTCGTTCAGTGGTTCTTCGGGCGGCAGCACCGACCCCACCGTCAGCTTGATGCTGTCGGTCACGTCGTCGAGGGACCGCTTGCCGAGCAGCGACGACCGCGGCACGGCCGACATCTTCTGCACGCCGAGGACGATCTCGTCGCCGACGCCGACGCCCAGCCGTTCCGCGACTCGCGCCGAAACGGTGGCCCCGTTCGGCTGGTCCACCGTGCCGGCCGAGAGGCGGAAGGTGGCCGTGCCGATCACGGTGACGCGGCCGAGGCGGGACTCGGTGCCGTCGGCGGCGGTGGCGCGGGCGGACCCGGTCAGCATGAGCGCGGGGACGGTCGCCGGCAGGTCGGGGGCGAGCGACTCGCGGACCATCCGCGGGCCGACGTACCCGGCGGTGACGCCGTTCAGTTGCCGTTCGGCGCGGGCGCGGAGGCTGCCCCGGAGCGAGTCGCCGACGATCAGCGCGCCGGTGAGGACGGCCGCGCCGATCATCACCCCGATGGCGACGGGGCCGTTCCCGGCCCAGTGGTAGCGGAGGGTTCGCAGGACGAGGGCGGTGGTGGTGCGCATGTTACGCCAGCCTCCCGTCGGTCATGTGGGCGCGGCGGGCGAAGGTGTTCGCCAACTCGGTGCTGTGCGTCACGACAATCAGGATGGCGTTCTCCTGCTTGTGTAACTCGGCGAGCAGGTCCGCCACCGTCCGCGCCGACGCGCTGTCCAGGTTGCCGGTCGGTTCGTCGGCCAGCAGCAGCATCGGCTTGTGAATCAGCGCCCGCGCGACGGCCACCCGCTGCCGCTCGCCACCGCTCAACTCCGCCGGGCGGTGGTCCAACCGGTGCGCCAGGCCGACGCGGTCGAGCAACCCCCGCGCGTCCTTCTCCAGTTGGGCGCGGTCCGCCGTCGGGTTCACCAGCGTGGGGACCAGCACGTTTTCCAGCACCGAACACTGCGGCAGCAGGTGGTGGTCCTGGAAGACGAAGCCGATGTGCTTGTTGCGGAAAGCGGCGAGGGCGGATTCGCTGAGGGCGAACGGGTCGGTGCCGTCGAGCTGGACGGTTCCCGTCGTCGGCCGGTCGAGGGTGCCGACGATGTGCAACAGCGTGCTTTTGCCGGACCCGGACGGCCCCGTCACCGCCACCGCCTCGCCCCGGTTCAGGGACAGGGACACCTCGCTCAGCACCCGCAGGGGGCCGGAGCGGGTCGGGTACTCCTTGCCGACGTTTTCAATGACCAGTGACATGACGGCGAGCCTGTGGGGGCGGGACGGCGACTCCCGTCGATTTTAGCAGGCCGCCCGGTGGTGGCGGCGTGATTGTCATCGCGCCCACGCGCCGCCCAGTTCCCCGCGAGGGACGCCGCCGTTGTAGCGGAACAGGCTGCCCACCACCGCCAGCACGAACGCCAGCGACCCGAAGCTCAACACGTACCGCGTCACCTCGCCGATGATCGACTCCAGGTACAGCCGCCACGCCGCCACGCCCAGCAGCAGCACGCAGGCGATCGGCAGGAAGTATTTCAGGCAGACCATCATCACCTGATCGATCCGCAGCCGCGGCAGCGACCAGCGGACCCACATCATCACCAGCACCAGCGCGGACGCCTTGCCGACGAACACGGCGAGGTTCAACAGGTTGCCGAGCCACCACCCCCACTGCTGGGTCGGCTCGAACGGCAGGAACCCGGTGTGCCAGCCGCCCAGGTACAGGTACGCGGCCAGCCCACTCACCGCGAACATGCTGCCGTACTCAGCCATGAAGAAGAACGACCACCGTAGTCCGCTGTACTCGGTGTGGAACCCGGCCACCAGTTCGCTCTCGGCCTCGGCCAGGTCGAACGGGGCCCGCTTGCAACTGGCCGTGGCGGTGATGAAGAAGATGAAGAAAGCGACGAAGCAGAACGGGTCGTGGAAGACGGTCCAGTTCCAGAAGTAGCCGGCCTGGATGTGGCTCATCGTGGTCAGGTTCAAGGTGCCCAACACGCACACCGGCACGACCACGCACAGGCTGCGGGGCACCTCGTAGCTGACCACCTGCGCCGCCTCGCGGACGCCGCCGAACAGCGCCCACTTACTGCCCGACGAGTACCCGGCCAGCATCACCCCGAACACCTCGCTGCTCAGCACCGCCAGCAGGAAGAACGCGGCGACGCTCAGGTCCTGCACCACCAGGCCGTTGGCGAACGGCAGTGCCAGGAACCCGCAGAACGACGCGCAGAAGGCCAGATACGGCGCGATGCGGAAGAGGAATTTGTCGGCGGTGTCCGGGGCGACATCCTCCTTCGTTAGCAGCTTGATGCCGTCGGCGAGGGATTGCAGCAGCCCCAGTGGGCCGGTGCGGGTCGGGCCGAGGCGGTCCTGAATCCGCGCCGACACCTTCCGCTCGGCCCAGATGAACAACAGCGCCGCCACCCCGATGAACGACACGATCGCCCCCGCCGCCGCGCCCAGGGTGACGAGTAGCGCGAGCCAATCGGGCAGGTAGTCGGCGAGATACGATTGCATGAGAAGAACCTTTTTCAAGGGAGTCCGCACCCTCCGGGTGCGCTCTTCCGAACCGCACCCGGAGGGTGCGGACTACCCTGTCGGCATTACAACATCACCACCGCGACGATGTGATTCAACAGGTATTCGCACCGCACGGCCACCGGTCGGCCGGCGGATTGGAACAACTCCGTCAGCGTGTCGGCGGTATACAGCCGCAGGTGTTCGGGGTTGTCGTCCGGTTTCGACGGCACGGACGCGACCACGAACCGCCGTGCCACCCGCACCAGTTCGGCGACCGCGCGCTCCGGGTGCGGCAGGTGTTCCAGCACTTCGAGGATCGTCACACCGTCGAACGCCGCATCGGGGAACGGCAGGGTGGTGACGTCCCCGACCATCGGCGTGAGGGTTTCGATCCCGCCGTGGCGCACTTGTCGGAGTCGTTCGACTCGGTGTTCGAGCGGATCGACACAGGTGACGGGCAATTCGGGGAAGCGGTCCATCAGCGGCCACAGGAACGCGCCGCGGCCGGTGCCGATGTCGAGCAACTCCGTCGGCATCAACCCCGCCAGCGCGCCCCGCACCCGCCGCACGCGGGGCAGTTCGCCGGAGCGTTTGAAGCGGTGCGGTTTCAAGCCGAGTTCCTTCGCCCGCGCGACCCCGTCGATGTCCGCCGGCAGCCCGTGTGCGCGGAGGTACGCCGTCAGCGGGGCGGTGAAAAAGTCGGTGTCGAAGGGCATGGCGAACCCTCGTCCGGGCGCGGTCACTCGGGTCGGTCGCTGTCACCCATTGATACTTGGGCGGCGCGGGCGATGGCTTCGCAACAGGCGTCCCACCCCTTCCGGAGTGACTCGTCGGCATTCCCCCAGACGACGCATTGCCACTCGCCGGGGCCGCGGCGAACCGTGACCATCCCGCCGGTGACGGACACGCGGAGTTCCGTCCAGCCGTCGGCCGGTTCCTCGTCCGGGAAGGCCGGCTGACCGTCGATCATCCGCAAGATCGGTTGCTCGCCCATCTCGTGGAGAGCCGCCATGACTGCCGGCCACGTCGGTTCCCTGCCGTCGAACCGGATCGCCTTCTGCATCCCCATGTGCCACCTCGGTCGGGTTGAGTTTGGGACGGCCGGTGTCAATGTAGCCGGAATCGGTGCGACGGACGGTACGACGGCCGGCCACTCGTCTGGTTGTGAGCGGTGGCCCAAGACCGCAGGGCTGCTCAGAGAAAGAAGATGGGAAGAGGTTTTTCACCACAAAGGACACAAAGGGCACGAAGGAGAAGCAGGAAATCCCTCACGTGTCTTCCCTTCGTGCCCTTTGTGTCCTTTGTGGTTCCATCCTGTCTTCAATC
>JBBRUO010000094.1:0-13813 GCA_038247725.1 Gemmatales bacterium | reverse complement strand
AGGAACGCCCAGATGGTGTAGTTGTTCTCTTCACTCATCGTGAAGTACGACTTGCGGTCATCCACCGGCTTCGCCCAGTCGGCGTCGGTGCGGTCCCAGTCCATCCAGTAACCCAGGCGGACGCTCTGCTCCGTCTGCACGCGAGCGAACTTGTTGACGCGGTCCTTGCAGAGCTGCACGAACTTGGCGATGCTCGCCACCGGGTCGCCGGGCACCAGGCTCTCGATGTCCCGTTTGCTGGATAAACCGAGTTCCTTCTCGACTTCCACCTCCACCCACAACCCCTGGCAGTCGAACCCCTGTTGATACCGCAGTTCGTGCCCGGTCATGGCGAAGTAGCGGTTGAACACGTCCTTGTAGGTGCGATTCCAGGCGTGGTGGACACCCATCGGGTTGTTGGCGGTGATGGGGCCGTCGAGGAAGCTCCACTTCGGCTTGCCGGCGTTCAACTTCCGCCGCTTGGCGAAAATGTCGGCGTCGGCCCAGAACTGGAGGATGCCGCGCTCGAGCGCGGGGAAGTCGGCCTGCGGGTCCACTTTCTCGAACGGCATCGTCGGCACCTCGGAACACGGCGGAGAACGGCCATTCTATGACGGGACACCGGCCGACCACTCACCGTTCGGTGAGCACCTGCTCCGACATCGCCGAGCGCCTCTTTCCGCGTGTCGTCGATGGCGTGCCGCGTGTCCGGCATCAGTCCCGGCCGGGAGTGGATGGTCAGTGAGGCGGAAGCGGCCGCGGGCGGACTCCGGGGCCAAAAAATGCCTTGGAGGCGCTACAATACGCCGTACCCCCCGCGCCTGCGAGAGAATCCCATGACCGCCGACGACACCATCATTAGCGAGGACGCCCGCCGGGGCGAACGGCTGCCGCCGAACCAGGTGCTCACCCACAAGTGGCCGGTGCTGCACGAGGGCGAAGTGCCGCCGTTCGACGCCCGCACGTGGGACTTTGCCGTCTTCCCGAAGCCGCTGGTGGCGGATGCGAAGGCGTTCAGTTGGTCCGAGTTTGCAGCCATTCCGCGGGTCAAGGTGTTCGCCGACATGCACTGCGTGACGCGGTGGAGCAAGCTCGACAACCTGTGGGAAGGGGTGCCGACGCGGGAATTGCTCAACCACGTCACCGTCTCACCCGACGCCAAGTTCGTGATGGTCCACAGCGAGTACGGTTACACGACGAACCTGCCAATCGACGACTTCTTCGGCGACGACTGCCTCTTCGCCCTGTCGCACAACGGCCAACCGCTGACGCCCGACCACGGCCACCCGGTGCGATTGGTGGTGCCGAAGTTGTTCGCCTGGAAGAGCGCCAAGTGGGTGCGGGGCATCGAGTTCATGACCGACGACCGCCCCGGCTACTGGGAAGACCCCCGCAATGGTGGCTACCACATGCGCGGCGACCCGTGGGCGGAAGAGCGGTTCCGCCCGGATCGCGGGTGAGTCACTTCTTCCGCGGGATCGGCTCGACGCTGTCGGGCTTGAACGTCGTCAGTTCCGGCAACTTGACCCGCACGCCGGCCTTTGGTGCGTCCGCTTTCGCCGCCCACGCGACGGCGTTCAGGATCAGCGTCCGCAAGTCGTCGTGCGCCCAGTTGCGGTAGAAGTGCGGCATCACCACCCCGGCCCCGCGGCCGCCGTCGGGCCGTTCGACGCACCACCCGACCGTCTCCGCCTTCGGCGCTTCCGGCGGCAGTTGCGAGGTGGCCAGGACGGTGACGCCCTTCGCCGGGCCGCCCTTGCCGAAGAAGTTGTTGATGTACGGCTCGTCGTGGACGGTGAACGTCTTCCACCCGCGGAGGACCGGGTGCTCACCCTTCGCCGGTTCGATGGTCGCTTCCTTGAACACCTTCGCCACGGATTTGTGGTGGGTGCAGCGGGTGGCGAAGTAGCCGCCGGTCCAGTGCAACAGCGGGTGATCGCCGTCGGCCGCGACGTGCTTGGCCTCCAACCCGGTGGCGTAGTGCAGGCAGACGATGCCGCAGCCGCGCTTGGTCATCGCCGCCAGGTCGCGCATGATCGCGTCGCGGTTCGGCATTACTTCTGGCGGGAACAAGTCGCCGATGAACGCCACCGCCGCCACGTCCGCGAACGCTTTCGCGGCGTCGGCGGGCCAGTCGGAACGCACGTCCGCTTTCAGCCCGGCGGCGGTCAGGCAATGTCGCAACACCCGCCCGCCGGCGGCGACTTCGTGCGTGCCCGGCGGGTGGCCGCTCGGCCCGACGAGGATCAGCACGCGCGGGGCGGCCTCGGCTGCACGGGCGGTGGGAACGACCAGCGCCCCGACGGCGGCGGCGACCCCGGCAATCGCCGTGCGGCGGGTGACGGGTTCGGTGGGGAGAGGGTTCATCGCGACCTCCGGGGATTCACTTCAGGTGGTTCTTGACGAGATCGTTCCACAGGGCGTAGCCCTTCTCGCTCATGTGCAGGCCGTCCTTGACGAACAACTCCGGCATCGGTTTGCCGTCCTTGCCGAGCATGATCGTGACCGTGTCCAGGTACGTCAGCCGCTCGTCCTTCTCGCAGACTTCCTTCACCATCGCGTTGGCCGACTTCTGCGTCTCGTATTGCTCCCACCGCTTCAGGCTCGGCTTGATGGCGAGGTACAGGATGCGCGTCTTCGGTAACTTCGCGTGGATGAGTTTAACGAACGCCTGGAAGTCGTCGCGGACCTGCTCCGGGGTGTGCTTCGACGCCACGTCGTTATCCCCGGCGTAGAAGAAGATGCGGGCCGGCTCGTGCGGCAGGACGATCCGCCCGGCGAAGTGCGTGGAGTCGCGGATGACCGACCCGCCGAACCCGACGTTGATGGCACCGGGGACCGGTTCCTGCAACTTCCACAAGCGGATGCTCGAGCTGCCGGCGAACAGCGTCCCACCCTTCTTCGGAGGCGCGTCCGTCAGCCGCTTCTCGATACCGGCGATTTCCTTCTCCCACTTGGCGAACGAGTCGGGTTGCTGCGCGGATGCGAAGGAGACCGCGACCAAACTGGCGACGGCAGTCAGCGAAAGCCGCATGGCGAACTCCTGGGAGGGGGGGTACGGGAATCCGAATACACGCACCCGGTCTTGGTATCACGTTATACGGCTCAAGGGGCTGGTTTGCTCACCTCCCCTCGTTGCGGGGAGGTCGGCGGCGAAGCCGCCGGGAGGGGAGTCGTGTGTTAGCCCGCCGCGCCAGCAAGGGGCGTGCGGCGATGGCCGGCAAGCCACTCCCGGCCCCGACGGTGGTTGGCCCCTCGCTCGCGCTTCGGGCTAACAAGAATTGACTCCCCTCCCTGTCGCTGCGCGACCGACCTCCCCTCAACGAGGGGAGGTGGAAGAAGGGCGACCGACATCCAGAAGCATCAGCATTACCGCGATCGGGGATGTGGAAAGGGTACACTGCCGTCGTCCCCCAGGCACGGCGAAAATTCCCGCCGAGAAATCCGCGTCGGACGTTGATTTCGAGTCCGCGTTCACCCAAAATCCGGCGTAACCCCGGAGGCACGGCGATGGCACGCGGGCGGAAGGAATTCAACTTTACGGCCAAGTGGCAGAACGCCCGCGCGCAATTCGCGGCGGCCGAGGCGCGGTTCGTGGACACCCTCCGGGCCATCCCGGATGCCGACGAGTTGGCCAAATTCGCCGCCGTGTGGTACGCCGACCCGCGCCCGGAAGCCCGGCAACTCCTGCACCGTTACCTGCGGCAACCTCTCGCTGCCTTCCGCCACGAACCGCTGGTGAAGCGACTGTTCAAACTGGCCGAGGCCGCGCACGACGACGTGACGATGGCGCACTTCCTCGTCGCCCTGGACCGGAGCGTGCGGTTCACCACCAAGACGAAGAAGAAGTACACCTACGAAAACCGCCGCGGCTGGGGGCGGGAGGTGATCGTCACCGAGGAACAGGTGATCCGCGGCATCTTTAGCGAGATGCCGAAACACGACTGGATCGTCCAGCAGTTGATGAACCCGCAGATGGCGAACTCATTTTGGATTCAGCGGCAGATCGACCCAGCGAAACACCGCCTGTTCTCCGGTCGCACCCGCAACTACCTCCGCCGACGGGCGTGGCGGTACTTCCGCAAGATGGGCCGGCTGCAACCGGAGAAATACGTGTCGGCGATCTCGCAAGCGCTGAACCTGTACACCGACGACGACACCGGTGACGGGTTGGCGCTGCTGGCGAACTGGGGCCTCATTCACACCCTGTTCCACTACTCGCCGGCGCTGGTGGCGAAGGCGAACGGTTGGATTCTCGCCCCCGGCCAGACGCTCGGCAACCTCACGGTCGAGCCGTACTTCAACAAGCTCTGGCAGCGACAGCCGGGGGCCGCGCTGAACCTGCTGAACTCGGCCCGCTGCCGGACGGTGCGGCAGTGGGCGATGCGGTGGTTGGAGAAGGAGTCGCCGGCCACGCTGGACGCGCTGCCTTTGGAAATCCTGCTCGGCTGGCTGAGTTCGCCGGACGCCGATCTCGCCGAGTTCGCCGCGAACCGCCTGCGGACCAAGCCGGGCCTCGACGCCATCCCGGTCGAACGCTGGATTTCCATCATCGAATCGGCATCCGCCGACGCGCTGGACGTGGTGTGCGAGTTGGTGGCGAAGAACGTCTCCGGCGACAAGCTGAGTTTGTTCGAAGCCGTGCGGCTGGCCAAGATGCGGGCGACCCCAGTTGCGAAGCTGGGCCTCGGCTGGCTGGCGGGCAAGGTGCCGACATCCACCGCGCAGATAGAAGCCGCGCTCAGCGTCCGCGAGGCCGAGGCCGCGCCGATCCGTCCGGACGTCTGTCGGTGGGCGATCCAGGCACTCTCGGCCGTGGCGAACTTCCGCCCGGAGTGGGCGACGGAGTTCCTCGACAGCCGGCACGAGGACGTGCGCGAAGTCGGACTGGAGTGGATCGCCGCTGAAGAGCGAGTCAAGGAAAGCCCGACCGTCTGGCAGCGGATGTTGGAGTCGCCCGACGACAACATCCGGTTGCCGATGGTGGACCGGTTGAAGGAACTGACCGAGGCCGGGAAGGTCGAGGACGTGTTCGACCCGGCGGCGGTGCGGCTACTCTGGGCGACGGTGCTGCTGAATATCCACCGGGGCGGCCGACGGAAACACGCGGTTGTGAAGATGATCGCCGACCGGCTGACGCGGCAGCCGGATGAATCGCAACACCTGCTGCCCATCCTGGCCGTGGCCGTGCGGTCCAGCCGGGGAACTGAATTTAGGACTGGATTGACGACGGTGGTGCAACTGCTGGAAACGAAGGCGGAACTGAACGAACCGATCACAAAGGCGTTCCCGGAGTTGGTCCGGGAAGCGATGGTCTAGAAGGTCGTGTCGGTCGCCGAGCCAGTTTCCGCGATGTTCCGTCGCGGGTGACAAAGCTCTCGCGTGCGACCCCGATGGCGTTTTTCTTGGTGCTACCCGAAAAACGTTAGCGGGCTCTGTGTCAACCGAAGTTCACCCCGCCAACGTTTTTCGGGTCGCTTGGTGAACGCCCTCGTTCGGGACGGTGAAGTCGGCACCGCACGGCCTTCCTCCTTGATTTTCCCCGCCCCGCACCGGCCTCACTTCTTGCCGAGGCAGTACACGGTGCCCTTCTCAGTCCCCACAAGGATGCAGTCGCCGGCGACGGCCACCGACCCGCTGACGCCACTGTCCAGTTCGATCTCCTGCAACTTCTTCCCGGTCTTCAAATCCAGGACGTAGAACTCGCCGCCGTTGGACAGGCAGCCGACGTACACCCGGTCGCCGACGACCACCGGGGAGGCGTCCACCATGCCCTCGGTGGCGAAGCTCCACACCTCTTTCCCGGTCTTGCGGTCGAGGGCGTACACCTTCTTGTCCCGGCTGCCGGCCAGGATCAGCCCGTCGGTGACGGCGGCGGACGAATAGAACGGCTGCGCCCGCCGCGTTGGCGTGAACTGCCAGCCGGCCTTCTTCGCCTTCAGGTCCACGGCCATCACGTCGTTCGTCATGGTGCCGAAGTAGGCGAAATCGGCGGTGACGGCGGCGGTGGCGGCGGCCTGTCCCGGCAGGGCCACGTTCCACGGCGACTGGCCGGTCTTGCAGTCCACCGCGTGAAAGGTGCTGTCGCACCCGGCCACGAACGCGGTATCGCCGACGACCGCCGGGGAGCCGTTCACCGGGCCGTCGATGGCGAAGTCCCACAGCTTCTTGCCGTCGGGAGTGAGACAGTACAACTTGGCGTCGTGCGACCCGACGAGGATGTTGTCCCCGTGGAAGTTGCAGCCGGACGTGATCTCGCCGTCGGTGGCGAACTTCCAAAGGGGCGTGCCGGTCGCGGCGTCCACGGCATGCACAGTGCCGTCGCTGTCGCCGACGAACACCTTGCCGCCCTTCACCGCCGGCGAGGCCCGCATGGTCGCCAGCTTGGTCTTCCAGAGTTGCTTGCCGGTCTTCAGGTCCACGGCGTACAGGTGCCCGTCTGCCGAGGCGATGAACACGCGATCTCCCACGACGGCCGGCGCGCCTTCGACCAGGTTGCCGGTCTTGAACGCCCACAGCTCTTCGAGTTGGTCGGGCAGCTTGGCGGTGGCGGTGCCGAGCATCTGCGGGGTGCCGCGGAAAAGCGGCCAGTCGGCGGCCGATGCGGCGGACGCGGACACGACGGCGAGCAGGACGTAGCGGAACATGAGGGAATCCTCGGCGGTGTCACAGGGGGAGGAAGACGAATGGCAGCTTGAACTTGCTCGTCGAGGTCCAGCGTCAGCGGCATCAGTCGCCCCTCGGCCGAGCCGTCAACTGTTCGCGGGTGTGCGGGTTCGGTTGCGCGGCGCGCGCGGCATCGGCGGCGACGGCGGTCGCCGCGATCTCGCGGTCCAGTTCCGCCCGATGGTCGTGGTCGTGCGACAGGGCGGCGAACACTTGGGCCAGCGTCAGGTGTGGGAACTCGGCCTGAATTGCTTCGGGCGGCAGCCCGGACGAGGCGAGCATCACGACATCGCGGACCTTCACGCGGGTGCCGACGACGGCGGCCACGCCGCGTTCGTCCACGTCGATATGTTCGATGGCGACGACGGGCATGTCAGTAGTTCCTCACCACGCGGCTTGGTACAGCCCCAGGATTTCCTTATCCGTCACGGGGCGGGGGTTGAACCGGGCCGTCCACTGCTGGTTCGCCTCGTCGGCCAGCACCGGGAGTATGCTGTCGCTGACGCCGCACTCTTTCAGTGACGTGGGCATTCCGGCAGCGCGGACGAGCTGCGACACGCGGTCGGCGAGCCGCTCGGCCGAGCCGAACAGCGAGGCGTATTGCTCCGCCGCGACGGCCGCGTTGAACCGGATGACGTGCGGGAGCATCAGGCCAATCGCCACGCCGTGGGTGATGCCGTAGTGGGCCGTCAGCGGGTTCGCGCAACTGTGGCAGACGCCCAGCATGGAGGCTTCAATCGCCATGCCCGCGAGGTACGCGCCGAGTTGCATTTGCGAGCGGGCGGCCAGGTTGGTCGGGGCGGAGAGGACAGTCTCGAAGTGCGGTTCCAGGTGGCTGAAGGCGGTCGCGGCGAACATCCGCGACATCGGGTTGGCCTTCAGACAGACGAACGACTCGACCGCGTGCGCGAGGGCGTCGATACCGGTGACGGCCGTCAGCCCCTTCGGTTGCGAGAGCGTCAACACGGGGTCCAGAATGGACACGCGGAAGGCGGCCTTCTTGTCCCCGCAGGCCATCTTCATGTGCGACGATTCGTCGGTGATTAACGCATAACTTTGTGCTTCACTGCCGGTGCCGGAGGTGGTCGGCACGCCGATGCTCGGCAGCATCGGCTTCGTCGCCTTGTCGTGCCCCTTGTAGTCCCGCATCCGCCCGCCGTTGGTGAGGATGAAGTTCACCCCCTTCGCGCAGTCCATGCTGCTGCCGCCGCCGACGGCGACGATCACGTCCGCACGGTGGTCGCGGGCCACCGTCACGCCGCGGTTCACCTCCCGCTCGGTCGGGTTCTCCTTCACCCCGTCGAACACGGCGACCACCAGCCCGGCGTCGGTCATCAGCTTCTCGGCCCGCTGCGGGTGGCCGACGTGTTCGAGGCCGGGATCGGTGACGAGCAGGACGCGCGTGCCCCCGACCGACCGCACCGCCTCGGGCAGGCGGTCGAGGGTGCCGGGGCCGAACAGCACCCGGCCAAGCGGCTGGAAGTCAAACGGCGATGGGTCGGTCGGCAAGGTTGAGGGCCCGCTGCTTGTAGAGGTGGGTGAAAAGGTTCCCTTCATGCGGCTGGTCCCAGGTCAACCGGTTGGTCGGCAGCGGGCCGACGTTCAGCCGCTCGACGTGCGGGCAGGCCATCACGTCGGCGATAAACGCGGGGTCGGCGGTGAACGCGGATGCGGCCAGGGTGTACCCGATCCGCTTCAGCACGTCCGCCTGCGGACATTCTATCACCGACGCATACGGGAACAGGAACTCTTTGTTCGCCAGCGGGTGGTCCGGGCTCTCGCAGCGGATGATGGTGGGCAACAGGTACGCGATGCGGCCCTCTTTCACCAGCCGGGGCAGGGTGCGGTACTTGGCCGTCACGTCCACCGCGCCGGGCGTCTTCAGCCCTTCTTCGACCATGTTGTTGATGGCTTCGGCCACTTCCGGCTTGGCGAACGCGCTGATCTCGACGTTCGGGTCGTCCCACGGGCGGGGGACCATCGGGGCCAACTTCTTCGCCAGGGCGTCGGCGATGGCGTCGGCGTTCTTGGGCGTCCAGACGGCGGAGGCGTTCACGCACGCCCGGCCGCCGTTGCCGGCGATGCCGTCCACCATGATGTCGGTGTACTTCGCGTAGTTGTCCGCTTCGTCCTCGCCGAACAGGAACTTACTGTACCCGGTGCCGTGGATCTCGACGCGGTGGTCGTTCTTGTACCCGGCCATGGTGCGGTCATCGCCGAAGGCCATGCTCCGCCCGCACAGTCGCAGCACGTCCCCGGAGCCGGCGTGGTCGGTGGGCAAGAAGCCGAGGAACTTGGCCGGCAATCCGGCGGCGATGAACGCCTGCATGACGCGGAACGGCGTCCACGGCTCCTCGCGGCCGGGCTTGAGCAGCAGCGGCACCTTGAACGCGATGGTCGGCACCCACAGGGCGTGGACGCCGGGCGAGTTCGACGGCAGCGTCGCCCCGAACACGTCGGTGGTCGGGAAGAACGCCTGCATCCGGCCGGACTTGGTGGTGTAGCCCTGGTCCAGCACCTCCGGGTCCAGCCCGCGCATCAGGCCGGCCATCACCTCCTCGACGTTCTCCAGGACGTAATGCACCTTCAGCGCGTTCCGCCGGCAGAACAGCATCGGGCTGCCGGTGGTGGCGGACAGGTTGCGGACGTAGTCGTCGAAGGAAAGTTCGGCGTCGCCGCAGGGGAGCGTGCCGTTCACGAACAGGTCGGCGGCCTTCTTGTAGATGGCGAGCAGTTCGCGAACGGGGATGGCGGCCAGTTCCTTGTGCAACTTCGGCATCTGGCCGAGGTCGCGGGCGATCATGCTACCGGTCACCTGGCTGACCTCGGCCACCGGGTCACCGGTGACGTGGTGGGTGAGCGTCGCCTTGTCCAGGCTGGTGTACGGCTTGCCGAACCGGAGGGCGGGGATTTGGATCATGGCGTTGGCGTCGGGGAAGTCGGCGTGGCGGGGGATACCGGGCGACGGTCGCATACCTTTCAAAGTAGGGGCGAACGCCGCATCCGGACAACCGAAGGCCTCACGGGTTCCGCAACACCTTCTCCGTCGCCCACTCGGCGTCGGCCACTCGCAGGGGGGACTCCGGCGGTCGGTCGTAGCGTAGGCGGGTGCGATAGCCGGCCCCGTCGTAAGCGCGGTCGAAACACGACTTCAGGTCGAGTTCGATGTCGCCGTCGGCGGGCTTCAGCGGGATCGGCAACTCTGGAAAAGGGTCGCGGACGGTCCACGACCAGACCGACGCTTTGGGGTGGCGGTCGCCCCGGCACACCATCGCGAAGTAGTCCGCCGGCGGCGGTTTCGGCTTGCCGAAGGGCATCCGCTGGCCGTCGCGGAGCAAGTCCAGTTCGACGAGGTTCACCTTCGCCGCGAAGAACTCGGCTCGCTTCTGAAGATAGGCGTCCCGGTCCTCCCCGGTCTTGTTCGCCGGACTCAGTAACTCGATCACCGTCACGACCCGGTTGCCCGGCTGATCGACGATCTTGACGTACTTGTGCGGTCGCTTCTTCAACTTCGGCAGCGTCACCTCCAGCGCGGGCGCGGCCTGTTTTTTCTTCTTCCGGGTGGCGACGGCCGTCCCGCCGCCACTCTCGCCGTCCGCGACGTAGCTGTCCGGAATGGCGAACGGATGGCGATCGTCACCGGGTTCGTCTTCGAGCCAGACGTGTTGTTCCACCTCGGCGTAGTAGCCATGCGGCAGTAGGCCGGTGATGGCTTCGGAAATGTGGACGGCGAACTTGGCGTGAAACCCACCCCAGTAGGTCGTCGGGCTTTCCAGGTACGGGTCCATTCCGGGGAACGGCGACGGCATCGGTGTTACCTCCCTTTCTTCTTCTTGGCCGGCTTGGCGAACAGCGAACTGGCCCACTCCGCGTCGGCCGGGCGCAGGGCCGGCACCGGCGGGGCGGTGTAGTCCAGTTGTGGGCCGTAATTGGCTTCTTCGTAAGTCTGATCGAACGGCGGGCGGAGGTCGAGCGCGAGCGGCGGGTGTGGTGGCAGTGGGATCGGGATCACCGGGAACGGGTCGCGCACCGTGAACACCCAGACGCTCACCGCCGCGTACTCCGCCGCTTCCGTCAGGTACACGAAGTAATCGCCGTCGGGCGTGTGATCGACGGGCACCCGCGTGCCGCTCCGGAGGAGATCGATTTCCACCAGGTTCGTGTCTGACGCCAGGTAATCGTCCCGCTTCAGCAGGTAGCGGTCGCGATCCGTGCCGGGCGTTTTGTTGGCGGGGGAAAGCAGCTCGATGGCCGTCACCACCCGGCGGTTCTTAGCGTCCCGAATGCGAATCGCCCGCGCGTCCGTCTCGCGGACGAGTTCCGGCCGGGCAACGGTCAGGGTCGGGGCGGTGATGGCGGTCGCGGGACGTAGCGGCTTGCGGGTGGCGCGGGCCGATGCGGACGCCCCGGCCGCGACGAACACGTCCGGTTTCTTCCACTTCGGCGGATCGGCGGGATCGTCCCGGCGGAACCAGACGTGCTGCTCCACCTCGGCGAAGTAACCGGGCGGCAACTGCGGCGTGATGGCGGCGCGAATGCGCGTCAAGAAGGTGGTGTGGAAGCCGGGCCACAAGTCCAGGTCTTCCAGGTACGGGTCCATTCCGGGGAACGGCGACGGCATCGGTGTTACCTCCCTTTTTTCTTCTTGGCCGGCTTGGCGAACAGCGAGTTGGCCCACTCGGCATCGTGCGCGTTTAACGGCGGGTCGGCTGGCGCGTCGTAGTTCACCTTCTCGCGGTACAGCCCGTTGTCGTAGGCGATATCCAAGCACTCTCGCAGGTCGAGGGGCACCGGGGCGACACGGGATCGCACGGGAACCGGGAAAATGGGGATGGCGTCTCGAACCGCGAACGCCCAGACGGCGGTACGCGGCCGGCGGTCGGCCGGCGAACTGAGGATGTAATAGTCCGTCACGGCCGGGGTCGGGCGACCCATCGGCAATCGGTCCCCGCCACGGAGCAAGTCGATCTCCACCAGGTTCGTCCCCGACGCGAGACACTCGGACCGCTTCAACAGGTACGCCTCCCGATCCTCGCCGGGGGCTTTGTTCGCCGGGCTGAGCAACTCGATGGCGGTCAACACCCGGTGCCCGTCGGCCGTGACAATGACCACCCGTCGCCGCTTCCGCGCCCGACCGGACAGCAGCCGAACCTCCGCCGTCGGTTCGGCCACGGTCAAGGTCGCTCCGTTGCGGGCCGGTCGTGTTCGGCGGGGGCTGCGCCGAACGAACACGTCCGGCTTGCGGCGGGCAAATGGTCCCTCCTCGTCGTCCCCCGCGTGGAGCCAGACGTATTCGTCGATGTCCGTTCGGAACCCAGCGGGCAAGTGCCGGTTGAGTTGGTCGGCGATGGCGACAATGAGCCGCGCGTGGACACCCGCCCAGGATGTTGGGCTTTCCAGGTACGGGTCCATTCCGGGGAACGGCGACGGCATCGGTGTTACCTCCCTTTCTTCTTCTTGGCCGGCTTGGCGAACAGCGAACTGGCCCACTCCGCGTCGCGGGAGTTCAGCGGCGGGTCGGCTGGCGCGTCGTACCGCAGTTTCCGGTCGAACCCGCCGTCCGCGTACACCCGGTCCAGACACGCCCGCAGGTCCAGCGGCACCGGGTCGAGGGGCGGGCGGAGGGGGATCGGCAGCACCGGTAGCGGGTCGCGCAGGCCGAACGCCCAGATCGAGGCTTCGGGGCGTTCGGGGGCGACCGAGAGGATGACGTAGTAGTCCGTCACCGGCGGGCGGGGGCGACCCATCGGCAGCCGGTCGCCGGCCCGTAGTAGGTCGATCTCCACCAGGTTCGTTCCGCTTGCCAGACACTCCCCGCGCTTGGCCAGGTATGCCTCGCGGTCGGCCCCCGCGGTCTTGTTCGACGGGCTGAGGATTTCGATCGCGGTGAGGAGGGGGCGGGCGTCGTCGGTGGTGGTGATGAGGACGCGACGGTGCCGGACGGTGGCACCCGTCGCCAACCGCACCCGGCTTGTTGGCTCCGTGAGGACGACGAGGCCGGACGACTCCGATTCGCGGCGCGGGGCGTGGACGTCGTTCGCCTCCGGGACGAACACATCCGGGTTCCGCCGGCCAAGGAACTCGTCGTCTTCGCCGACTTCTTGCACGCGAACATACTGGTCGATCTCCGCCACGAACGGCGGGGGGAGCAGCCGGTTCAATTCCCGCTCGATGGCGGCGATCAGCCGCAGGTGGACGCCAGCCCAGCGGGTCGGGTCTTCCAGGTACGGGTCCATTCCGGGGAACGGCGACGGCATCGGTGTTACCTCCCTTTCTTCTTCTTGACCGGCTTGGCGAACAAGGCGTTCGCCCACTCCGCATCGGCGGGCCGCAAGGCCGGCACCGGCGGGGCGGTGTAGTCGATATCGACCGCGACCCGGCTTTCGTCGTACACCCGGTCCAGCACGGCGCGGAGATGGAGCGGGATCGGCGGGCGATCCGGGTCGTAATGGATCGGCACCACCGGTAACTCGTCCCGCACGGTGAACGCCCACGCCATCCACTGGGGGAACTCGGCCAACGGGGAGGCGAACACCAGGTAATCCGCCGGCGGCGGGGCCGGCCGGCCGATGGGCATCCGGTCGCCGGCGCGAAGCAAATCGATCTCCACGAAGTTGACCGCCCCCAAGTACGTCCGCCGCTTCAGCAAATACGCCTCGCGGTCCTCGCCGACTTTGTTCGATGGGCTGATGACCTCGATGGCGGCGAGCACCCGGCGGCCGCCGTCGGTGACGATGTGGACCACCTTGTTCCGCCGCTTCTTCTTCGGCACCGGCGTCGCGCCCCGGCTGGTGGGCGTCGTCAATGGGGCTTCCAGCACGGCCACGCCGTTCGCGCTGGCGTGGCCGTTCCGTGACGGCCGGCCGGATGGGACGAACACGTCCGGCTTGCCGAGCATGTCCCGTGCCTCGTCGGCGGGCGTTTCCTTCACGTAGACGTACTCGTCGATCTTCGCGCGGAACCCATCCGGCAGGTGGCAATTAAGTTCGGTCGAGATAACGGCGATCAGTCGTGAACGCATCCCTGGCCATTCCGTCGGCGCTTCCAAATACGGGTCCATTCCGGGGAACGGCGACGGCATCGGTGGTGCCCTCCGAGGTCCGAACGGGGTCATCTTACACCGTCGGGCGCGGTTGCGCGGCCGCGCGGTGGGGGCGATTCGCCGGGT